>JAIRMD010000135.1 GCA_031258915.1 Prevotellaceae bacterium | reverse complement strand
GTTTTGGACATTCCGCCTTAGACAACCGCCTGATGAAGGGGTACGAGTACGTGGCAAAATACAACCTTGGCTACGATGTACCCTTTGAGCAGTGGACGGATGTTACCGGCAAGTATTGCAATTGGACAGAAATCTCCGAAAAAAGTCGCGGCGCCTTCAAACCCATTTACGAAATGGCGTATAACCACTTCAACCGCCGCAAAGGATTCCCCATGCCCTACACGTTGGAGGTGCTAAAAAAAATCCGCCCCGAAGGTTTCGACCGCGACGAATGCGCCTTCGGCTCGCTGCTATTTTACGATTGATGATTCATTATTCATTATTCATTATCCGTTATTCATTATTCATTATTCATTATTCATTATTCATTATTTTATGTTACATTTGCAAAAAAAACACCTGTTAAAATTATGAAAACAACCAACGCATTATCGCTATTCTCGTGTGCGCTCCTGTTGGCCTCCTGCCATTCGGAGCCGCAGCCCGACTACCTGAACACTGCGCTGAGCTTTGAGCAGCGTGTGGACGACTTGGTTTCCCGCATGACGCTGGAGCAAAAGGCGCTCCAGCTTTGCTACGATGCGCCGGGCATCGACAGCCTGCACATTCCCGCCCACAACTGGTGGAGTGAGTGCCTGCATGGCGTGGCGCGCGCCGGCATTGCCACTGTTTTTCCCCAAGCCATCGGCATGGGGGCTATGTGGGATGATGAGGAAATGTTCCGCATTGCTACCGCCATTTCCGACGAGGGGCGCGCCAAGCATCACGCCTACGCTGCGCAGGGAAAGCGGGACATTTATCAGGGGTTGAGCTTCTGGACGCCCAACATCAACATCTTTCGCGACCCGCGCTGGGGGCGGGGTATGGAAACCTACGGCGAAGACCCCTACCTGACGGGGGAGCTGGCGGTGGACTTCATCAAAGGCTTGCAGGGCGACGACCCGAAGTACTACAAGCTGATTGCTACCGCCAAGCACTTTGCCGTCCACAGCGGCCCAGAGCCGATACGACACTCGTTCGACGTGTACCCCTCCGACTACGATTTGCTCGACACCTATGCGCCGCACTTTGAAAAAACGGTGAGGGAGGGCGGCGTGTACTCCGTGATGTGCGCCTACCAGCGCTTCAGGGGCATTCCCTGCTGCGGAAGCGCTTTCCTCGAAAACCTGCTCCGCCAAGACTGGGGGTTTGAGGGGTACATCGTTTCCGACTGCTGGGCGGTGAACGATTTCTTCAACACAAGGGCTCACCATGTAGTCGAAACAAAGGCCGAAGCGGCGGCATTAGCGGTAAAGGCCGGCACCGACCTCAACTGCGGCAACTCCTACCCCGCCCTGGTGGAGGCTGTAGAGAAAGGGCTTATTACGGAAGCGGAAATAGACGTGTCGGTAAAGCGGATGATGATGGCGAGAATGAAGCTGGGGCAATTTGACCCGGAAAAAATGGTAAAGTATTCGCAAATTCCCTACAGCGTGGTGGACTCAAAAGAGCATCAGGAGCTGGCGCTGGAGGCGGCGCGTAAGTCAATTGTGCTGCTGAAAAACGAAAACGGCCTGCTGCCCCTGAGCAAAGAGGTGAAAAAGGTGGCCGTTATTGGGCCTAACGCCAACGATAATGAGGTGCTGCTGGGCAACTACAACGGCTTCCCTTCGCATCCGAAAACCCCGCTAAAAGGTATCAGCGAAAAGCTGCCGCAGGCGGAGGTGGTGTACGCGCAGGGCTGCCCCCTCGCGGTGCAGCTGCCCTGCCTGCAACCTGTTCCGGCGGAGGCGCTCTACACCGACGCGACGCTGAAAACGAAAGGGCTGAACGCCGAATACTTTGACAACGAAAAACTTGATGGTGAACCAAAGCACGTGAGAGTTGACCAAAATATTGATTTTGAATGGTTTACAACGCCTCCCTTTAAAGATTTGTCGTACGACAACTTTTCTGTTCGCTGGACAGGCGTGTTAGTTCCCCCCGTGAGCGGCAGCTATACGATTGGCGGCGAGGCGTTTCTCGGCTTCAAGCTGTACTTTGAGGAGGAGTTGCTGCTGCAACGTCGCTCAGAGCACCACCCGGGTAAGGTGTACGAAGTGCGCACCCTCGAAGCCGGCAAGCCCTACCGCATCAGGATGGAGTATTCGCAAAAAAACACCGAGTACGCGCTCGCCCGCCTGCTCTGGGAAAAGCCGCAGCCCAACCTGAAGCAGGAAGCCGTAGCGCTGGCAAAGCAAGCGGACGTGGTGATTCTCTGCATGGGGCTTAGCCCCATGCTGGAGGGCGAAGAGATGAAGGTAAAGGTGGAAGGATTCTTGGGCGGCGACCGCTTGGATATTAAGCTGCCGGCGGTGCAAACCGAGCTGATACGTGAGATTTACGCTTTGGGCAAGCCCACCGTGCTGGTGCTGCTCAGCGGCAGCGCGGTAGCGTTTGGCTGGGAGGCGGAGCATATCCCCGCCATTGTGGAGGCGTGGTATCCGGGGCAAGCCGGCGGCGCGGCCATTGCCGACGTGCTTTTTGGAGATTACAACCCTGCCGGACGCTTGCCGGTCACATTTTACGCATCCGTAGAGCAGCTGCCGCCATTCGAGAGCTACGACATGACCGGAAGAACTTACCGATACTTTGAGGGGAAACCCCTCTACGAATTCGGGTATGGCTTGAGCTACACCCAGTTTGAGTACAAAAACCTCAAAGCGCCCAAAACCGTTAAGGTGGGCGAAAATATTGCGCTGTCTGTAGAGGTTACCAACACCGGCAAGTACGACGGCGACGAGGTAGTGCAGCTCTACGTGGCGCATGAGGACGCCTCGCGCCGCGTTCCCATTCGTGCGCTGCAAGGGTTTAAGCGTATTCACATTAAGGCGGGCGAAACAAAAACAGCCGAGTTTACGCTCACCCCGCAGCAGGTTGCCCAAATTGACGTAGCCCGCTGGGTTACGGAGGCCGGCAATCTACGTCTCTCCGTTGGCGGAAAGCAACCAGACAAGGCCGCCATCAACGCCCGAAAGGTATTAGAGACCAGCGTTTCGCAAGAAAACTAAAAAGTTAAAAACTAAAAACTATACTGCACGCGGGCAGGTTTTGCGCAGTAGTGGCGCTTCCCCGTAGGGGAAGCATATCAGTAGAAAAATGTCGGCCACCGGTGTCCCCCGTTCCCCGTAGGGGAACAACATCAATGT
>JAIRMD010000117.1 GCA_031258915.1 Prevotellaceae bacterium | reverse complement strand
CGCCGCTGCCCGGTGATGACCTTTACGATGGGCTTATCAATCCAAACGGCAAGCCGCTGCAGGTAATTTTCTCTCTCTATAATAGCGTTATACATAATATTTGCTCGTAATTAAATTTTTTGCAAGAATACAAAATTATTTTCGCACAGGAAAATTTTACGCGCACAACCCTTCACTCAAACGTCAGCATCAGCCCCAGCTGCCGGTACATGGGCAGCGACCGGAACTGCCCGTAGGGGTTTAGCCCGCTGTAGTAGCGCAGGCCGACGCCTACCTTTGAGAAGTAGCCGGTGCGCTTGGGGTTGCAGTAGCGCACGCCAACGTAAAGGTTGGTGCACAGCCGCTCTTCGATGCTGTTCATTTTTCTGTTAGCTTCGCTGTGCTGCGCCAAAAAATCGTCTATTTTGCCGGAGTAGAAGAACGGGTAGTTGTACCGCTCCCTTCCGCGCAGCTCAACGGAGGCAACGCCCTGAAAGTTGCGCCGCGAGACGCTGGTCTGGTACTGGTACTGCGCGTACCACTCCACCGGGACGTTGGTGGGCTGCACCAGCGACGTATCGGCCTCTTGGGGCAAAATGTTGTACCACCCGCGCCGGTAGTCGTACACCGCCAGCAGGCCCAGCCGCAGGGAGTGGTTGCGCCGGCGCGAGCCGTCGGGGTCGTTGAGGGTGAGCATCACCTCAAAGTAGTTGTACGACACGTTGACGCGCGTGATGGACATCGTGTCGTCTTTGCGGTAAATGGTGAGCTCGTCGCCAATGTGCGTGCACTCGTGCTTGAGCGGCGAAAAGCGAACGGCGTAGTTTCTTATCCCCATCCAGGGCGTTTGCAGTCGGCGCATAAAGGCGGCTTCGGGCATCCCAAAGCGGTAGGCGGTGTTGATGACGGGCGCTGTGGTGCGCTCAAACATGTCGAGCCACACGTCTATCATGAAGGGGAGGGTAACGCTCAGGCTGTACCTGCCGCCGGAGAAGTCGCCCGCCCACACCGGCAAATCGGCGCCAAGGTTGGAGAACAGGTAGGGTCGCCGCCGTCCGCCCTTGCCGGCCCAGTCGTACTCGGCGCTGTTGGTGGCGTAGGCTACCTCGCCGCGCGTGATGGTGGAGTGCATATCCGCCAAAAAGGGTCGCCCCCAGCGGCTTGCCACGGCAAAGCCTCCCCAAAACCCAACGCTCGCCGCGAGCGAGGAGTCGCGCTCCTCGCCGTAGCACGCCACGCCTGCGGCGCAGCAAAAGGTGAACAGTATTCTCCGCTTCATATTTTTGTGCTTTGACTGCTTAGCTACCTGCAAAATTTTGCAGTTCGCTGATTATAAACTCTCTAATTTCTTTTTCCGGAAAATCCAGCATATATTCCGCCACGCCAATTGGCTTACTGAAGTCGCGCAGTGCAAGTTCAATATCTACTTTGCCTTTGTCGGCGCAAAGAATGATGCCGATTGAAGGATTTTCATCGTCCTGCTTCATTTGCAAATCAAGCACGCCAAGATAGTAGTTCATCTTTCCCACGTATTCGGGCTTAAATGTCCCTACTTTCAGTTCAATAGCAACAAGAGCATGAATTTTTCTATTAAAAAACAATAAATCAACAAAATACTCTTCGTCATTATGCATCAAACGGTATTGATTGCCAATAAAAGTAAAACCTGTGCCGAGCTCCAACAGGAAGTATTTAATTTTCTCAACCAAAGCACGCTCCAAGTCTCGTTCTTTAGCAGGATGCTTCAATCCAAGCATTTCGAGATTGTAGGTGGACTTTAGAATTTCGTCTGCCTGCTCCTGCAGATTTTTTGGCAAGGTGTGGGCAAAATTGTGCGTTTTAGGCTCTAAAACCTTGTGCCGATAGCTATCTGCCTTTATGAAATTCAGCAGCATATCGCGCGACAAGCTGTTTTTGTGGGTTAACTCAACGTAATATTCTGCCTCTGGCAGTGATTTTGCTTTGCTTATTATCAACAGATTGTGCCTCCACGGTAAAAGTGCAACGCTGCGTTGCACTTTCTTGTCGGCCAAAACGTAAAATTCATAGAAATTTTTCATATTCCACAAGTTACGTGGTGAAAAACCTATTGTATTGGGAAATTCCTGCTGCAAATCGGACGAAAGCCGTTTTACTACGCTGCTGCCGTAACCTTTTTCCAGCTTTTCGGCAGAAAGCCGCTTGCCGATATTCCAGTACATTTGCATTATTGCAGCGTTAACCTTGTGGGCAACAACTACCCGCGTGGATTTTATTTCGGTAATGATTTGCCGCAGCATTTCGCCGTATTGCTCGCGCTTCATATCTGTTGACATATCGGATTAAGTTTTGCAAACAGGTGTTTTCTGTCGATTTTAAATGATCATATTTTTGTGCTTTGCCTGTGCATTAGCGATTTAGCAGCCAGCTTGCTGCATTTACTTTTCTGATTCCGTTGTACACCGGGTTGACATCCCAATCGGCAGAAATCAGATATTTTGGGTTTGAATCTCCGATTGCCTGTAGCGGCGCCAGCTCGCGCTCAAGAGTGTGCTCGTCCAGCGCCGAGTAAGCCACTTGGTAGTAGGAAGTATAGCCTTGGCTGTCTATCGCCACAAAATCTATTTCCTTGTCGCGCAGCTTTCCTGCATACACTTCGCGGTTTCGACGACGAAGCTCCAAGTACACAACATTTTCGAGCAAATGCCCTCTGTCGTCGCCGGATTTCTTTCCCAGCCGCATCTTTCTGAATCCGGTGTCCGCAAGATAGTACTTGTCAAGCGTTTGCAGCAGCTTTTTCCCTTTTACATCGTATCGCGGAACCCTGTACAAAAGGTAGGCTGAGGACAAATCGTATAAATATCCGGTAATCGTTTTAGGGTCAACCGTATACCCATCAGCTTTCAGGGTTTTGGATATTGAGCTTGGCGAAATGTACGAGCCTACCGAATCGAACACAAAATCAACTATTCGCTGAAAGTTGAACTTATTGTAAACATCCCGCCGCCTGAAAATATCTTTTTCGATTATGGTACTCAGTATGCTGCTCAACAGCTCATCAGATTGCGCTATAGACATTTGAGCAAAGCTTACGGCTTGAGGGATACCGCCGTTGTAAATGAAATTCCCAAAAAGTTCACTTTTTGTAAAGTTTTGGGAATTTGGCAAGCCTTCTCCTTTTTGCGTGCTGCCAAAAGCTTCACCCTCTGAGGCGCTTTCGTGGCGTAGCACAAAATCGTTGTACTCCCCAAAAGAGAAGGGCAGGATGTTGATTTCGACGTACCGCCCCGTGAGCAAGGTTGCCAGCTCGCTCGAAAGCAGGTAGGCGTTGGAGCCGGTAATGTACAAATCTACATTTTTTTTGATGAACAACCCGTCAACGAGCCGCTCAAACTGCGCTACATTTTGCACCTCATCAAGAAAAATATAGTTCATCTTGTCGCCCGCAAGCCGCACCTTAATGTGGTCGTAAACTGCCTTGTACCCGCCAATGCCGAGCGTGTCGGGGTCTTCAAAGTTGTAAAGCTGCACCTGACTTTCGTCGGCGTTTTGCCGTATTTCATCGGCCAACATGCCGAGCAACGTAGATTTTCCACTACGCCGCATCCCGGTAACGACCTTAATAATATGCCGGTCTTTCCAGCCGCGCAGCTGCTGCATGTAGGGTTTTCGTTCTATCATCGCTATTTTCTGTTGATTATTGGGCAAAAGTAGCAAAAATCGGCGATAAGTCAATCGCTACGCAGCGCGAGTATGCCGCTACTTGCCGCGCATGCTTTGCCGAGCGCTGCGCTGCTCTCCTCAGCACGGCTGCTATCCCCGCTGCGCCAGCGTCAGGGCGGCGAATTTGCACTTGCCTAAGCAGTCGCCGCAGGCGGTGCACCTGTCCGGATATGCTACAACGGCGTGCGCTCCGGCTTTGCCCCGCGCAAGCTCCAGCACGCGGCGGGTGCATCGCTTACAGCAGCGTCCGCACCCGGTGCAGCGGCTTTCGTCAACGCAAATGACCTTGTTTTTCCTCGTTTTCCTGAGGTATACGTGGCGCAGCGCTGCCAAAAGCGTCCACAGGAGCAGAAATCCTGCGGCAATGTACATGGCGGTCTTCATCCTCTTTCGGGTTTTTTCCTTTACTCCGTATTCTTAAGCTCTCAATTTTCAGCAACCTCCACCCTGTTAGCCTTGCGCACCTTTTTGCCGCGCCCAAAGTTGAAGGCAGCGTAGAGGGCGGGGACTACCAGCAGCGTCATGAGGGTGGAGAAGGTTAGGCCTCCGATGATGGCGATGCCCATAGGCTGCCACATCTCTGAGCCTTCGCCGCTGCCAAAGGCAAGGGG
>JAIRMD010000114.1 GCA_031258915.1 Prevotellaceae bacterium | reverse complement strand
TGCGCAGGCGCGAGCGCACAACAGGCCAAAAATCCCAACCATCGGTGGTTTGAGGAAGCACGCTTCGGCTTATTTATCCACTTTGGCGCGTTCAGCGTCCTGTGCGACGGCGAGTGGGTTATGAACAGCAAAGCGATAGCGGTGCAGGACTACAAAAAGCTGCAGCACATCTTCAACCCGCAGCTCTTTGACGCAAAAAAGCTGGTGGGCATTGCCAAAGAAGCCGGCATGAAGTACATTACCTTCACCTCGCGGCACCACGACGGCTTTAGCAACTGGGACACTAAGCAATCTGACTGGGGCATCATGGGCACGCCCTACGGCAAAGATCTCATCCGGCAGCTGGCCGACGAGTGCCACAGGGAGGGCATTAAGCTGGCGCTCTACTACTCGCTGCTGGACTGGTCGCGCGATGACTACAGCTACGCCACCGGCCGCACGGGGAAAGCGTCAGGCCGCACCGAGCAAAAGGAGTGGAGCTCCTACATCGGCTTCATGAAGGCGCAGCTTACGGAGCTGCTCACCGGCTACGGCGAAATTGCAGGAATATGGTTTGACGGCGAATGGGACCAGCTGCCGGAGGAAAACCAAAAGGTGTCGCACGACATGTCTGCCGTCAACTGGCACTTTGACGAGCTGTATGGCTTAATCCATACCCTTCAGCCCGCCTGCATGATTGCCAACAACCACCACCTCCCCGCGCTGCCCGGCGAGGACTACCAAGTTTTTGAGAAGGATTTGCCCGGCGAAAATACGGGAGGCGGATTCAGCGCAAACCAAAGCATCGACGGAGGCTTGCCGCTCGAAACCTGCGAAACCATAAACCGCTCGTGGGGCTACAACCTTCGCGACAACAGCTTCAAATCGACCGAGCAGCTGGTGCATCTTCTGGTGAGGGCTGCCGGGCACGGCGCAAACCTCCTGCTGAACATAGGCCCCATGCCCACGGGCGAGGTGGAGGATACCTGCGCTGCCCGCCTGAAGGAGGTGGGGCAGTGGATGTCGGCTTTCGGAGAAACCATATACGGCACCACGGCGGGCGTTGTTAAGCCGCAGGCGTGGGGAGCAGCTACCCGCAAGGGCAGCGTGCACTACATCCACATCCTGAGCAAGGAGAGCGAGCAGCTGACGCTGCAGCTCCCCGCCGCCATTCGCTCGGCAAGGTGGCTGAACCCCAGCGCAACCTCGCCCCTCGCGTGGAAGCAGAACAAAAAGACGGGCACCGTAACCTTCAGCCTGGCCGATATGCCGCAAGGCTTCGATGCAATTATTGAGGTGAAAACGAAGCCTGAAATCTGAAATCCAAAAATCTGAAATATTTTCCTCTCATCCAGCCCTTTCCGGTAGCGGTGCTGGCGTGCGGCGAGCTCCCCACGCGCGGCGTAGCTTTGCAGCTTCTGCGAAGCGCAATCGTCGTTGTCTGCTGCGATGGCGCGGTTGAGAGCCTGCTGCCATTCGGCAGGGAGCCTGACTATATTGTGGGCGATTTGGACAGCATTTCGCCGGAGCTGAAGGAGCGCTTTGCCGACAGGCTGCACCACGTGGCCGAGCAGGAAAGTAACGACCTGACAAAATCCATAAATTTTTGCAGGCGCAAAGGCTACGGCAAAATCACCATTTTTGGGGCTACCGGAAAACGGGAAGATCATACGCTGGGCAACATATCACTTTTGGCGGAATACGCCAGGGAGGTGGAGGTGCAGATGCTAACCGGCTACGGCGTGCTGAACGTAGCCAGCGGCAGCTCGTCGTTTGAGAGCTTTGCGGGGCAGCAGGTGTCGATATTTTGCCTCTCGCCGCAGACTTGCATCGCTACCGCAGGGCTGAAGTACCCCATTTCCGGCAGCCCCCTGCCCTCGTGGTGGATGGGCACGCTCAACGAGGCGCTGGGCGATTCGTTTTCCATTCATTTTTCGGAGGGAGAGGGCAGCGTGCTGGCGTTTAGAGAATATCCCAAGCAGGCTTAGCGTATTCTGTTTCCGTGCATCCACTTCTCGCCGTTGGTAATGTCCCAAAATTCGTTGTAGCTTTTCATCTCAAACTTTGCGATGCCCCCTTCTTGCGATGCCCAAAATCCTTTGATGCTGGCGTCAACGTGCTCCATTTTAAAGTACTGCTTCCCTTTTTGGGGGCCGGTGGCGTAGGTGGCAACGCCTTCGTTTCGTATGGTAATGTGCAGGGCAGAATCGCGCTGGTTGAACCACTCATTGTCGCCGTCCAGCGTTTTGGTGTTCATCGGCAGCACAAAAGCGGCAGGCGTGCCGGTGGCGTAAATTCCGAAGCAGCCCACCACGTTGTCGCCGTGAATGTTACTCTCCGCGTTGGCCGGCGCTCCACCGAACATAGGGTTGGCGCTTCCCCTGCTCTCCGCCTGCGCCGTCAAAACGTAGCGGTACAGCGCCTCGCTCATGCTGTTCAGCTGGAAGTGCACCGTTTCAAAGGGGCAGTAGAAAGCGGTATCCGTTCCTCCGTCCAGCAAAAAACCGCTACGGGTAATCGTGCCAATCATCGGCGTTGGTATCAGGTCTAAGCTGGCATAGTCGTACGGTACTGCGCCTATAGCGTACTGCGACAGCTTTTCCGTTCGCTGCCTGCCGAGGTAATACTCGGTAACGCGCATGTAGATGTTGCTGATGTTTTCGCGCTGAATGAGCGCTGAGACAACAAAGGGCGGCGCGTACTTGGAGGTATCGCTATCCATGTTGAAGGGGGTAACCCACAGCGTCGGCATCGACATGCGGTGAGGCGCAACCTCCTCCGCCCAAAATTCTTCGTCCGCGCCGTCGCCGTTCATATCGCAGAGTATGCGCAGCGTGTAGCGCTCGCCGGGCGTTACGGTAAAGGTGCTTCGCGCGGCGTAAGCGCCTTTTCCGGCATCGGACAGGGTAAGCTGCTCGTCATTTATCCATACCTTGGCGTTGAGCACGGGTGGACAAGTATCCCCGCCAAAGTAGCTTGTCGATTGCGTGAGGGTTACCATCTGCGGCGCAGCATTGGTAGTAAGCATAGCCATCACCACCAGCTTGGGGGCTTGGCTATTCGTGTCGATGTACACGCGCTCTACGCACGAGCAGCAGGCAAGCATTGCCGCAAAAAAGTAAAGGCTCCCGGATTTCAAATTTCAAATTTTTTGATTTCAGATTTGCCAAGCTCGCGCGCTACTTACTCCCCTTAGCTACTCCCCCACTCTCCGGCGCTCGCCGAAAGCTGTAGATTAGCATGGATACGCCCAGCAGCACAAAGGGGATGCTAAGCAGCTGCCCCATATCGAGCGGCATACCCTCCTCAAAGTCAACCTGACGCTCCTTGATGAACTCCACCAAAAAGCGGAATGCGAACACCAGCACAAGAAACGCCCCGAAGAGAAATCCTCGGCGGTTGAGCAGGTTGGCCTTTTTTACGTAGGCGTACAGGAGGATAAAAAATATCAGCAGGTAGGCCAGCGCTTCGTATATTTGCGTGGGGTGCTTGGGCACAACCTCGTGGCGGCGCTCAAAAATGAAGCCCCACGGCAGCGAGGTTTGGATGCCGTATATCTCGGAGTTCATCAGGTTGCCGATGCGGATGAAAAATCCCGTGAGCGCTACCACAACTACAATTCTGTCGAGCAGCCAGAGGTAGCTCATCTTGTACTTGCGGCAAAAAAAGTACAAGCCCAGCAGAATGCCAATAGCCGCGCCGTGGCTCGCTAAGCCGCCCTCCCAAATTTTCAGAATTTCAATCGGGTGGGCGAGGTAGTAGCCCGGATCGTAAAACAGGCAGTGCCCAAGGCGCATCCCTACGATGGTGGAGATTACCGCCCACATGGTGAGCGTGTCGAGCAGCGGTAGCGGCAGCTTCTCGCGCCTGAAAAAGCGCGTAAAGATAAGGTAGTCGCACGCAAACGCCAGCGCAAACAGCACGCCGTAGTAGCGCACATGAATCGGCCCCATGGAAAAAATCTCAGGGTCAACATTCCACACAATTGACGATAACATTTTAGTTATGAATTACGAAATTTGAAATTTGAAATCAATTCTCCAGCAGCTTAAACACCTCGTCGAGCTTGGGGGCAAGGATGACCTCGATGCGGCGGTTTGCCTGCCGCGCTTCGGGGGTTTTTCCGGTTTGCAGGGGGACGAACTCAGCCCTGCCTGCCGCCGTTACCCGCGACGGCTCAATGCCGCGATTTCTGAGCATAATGCGAACTACCGACGTGGCGCGCTTCACGCTCAAGTCCCAGTTGTCCTGCAGCTGTCCTGTACCCTTGTACGGCACGTCGTCGGTGTGCCCCTCAATGGCAACGTTGATGTCGGGGTTTTGCTCCAGCACCTTTGCCAAGTTGCCGATAGCTTCTGCGCCGCGCGCGTCAACGGCAGAGCTGCCTGAGGCAAACATCAGCTTCTCGTCGAGCGAAACGTACACCTTTCCGTCGCGCATGGCTACGGTCAGCCCCTTTCCCTCGAAGCCGAGCAGAGCATCGGCCACCTTTCTGCGTAAGGCCTGCGCAACGGAATCCTTTTGGCGCAAAGCCTGCTGCAGCGCTATCAGCTTTTGGTTGCGCTCGTTCAAGCTCCTCTCCATCCCTTTCATGGCCAGCTCGCGATCGCTGAGCTCTTCCTCCAGCTTTTGCGCGGCCAAAGTACGCTCGTTGAGCGCCCGCTCAGCGTTGAAGAGCTCGCTTTCTTTTTGCAGCAGCGCCTCCTGATTCTGCTGTATTTGCTCAAGCAGCTTGCGAATCTCCTGCCGGCTGCCCGTCTGTAGCGCCTCCTGCGCCTTCATCAAATCGGCGTAGCGGGTGCTCAGCAGGTGCTGCTCCTCCCTTAGCTGCTCAGTGGTATCCCGAAGCTTGAATATGTAGCTATTTTGCTTCTCCTCAAGTTCTTGATGTTGTTGATTTTGTTTCTTCAAGCCCTCATTTTCCGACTCCAGCTGCGCATTTTTATCGTCGCAAATAGCCTTTTGCGCTTGCAGCTCCTGAAATTTTTTAGGAGCAACGCAGGATGCGGAAATCAAAAGCAGCGAAACAGCTATAAAACAAGTTGCGTACTTCATTTTTAGAATGAATAAAAATTTTTAGGAGCAAAAGTAGCGAGTAAAACCGCAAAGTTTGCTATCTTTGTCGTTTACATGTGTTAAATTTTGCAAGTATGCCCCAAGATAAATACCCGCTGCTGGAAGCGGTAGAATTCCCGTCGAATTTGAAGCGGTTAGACAAACACTTGCTACCGGAGGTGTGCCGTGAGCTGCGCGATTTTATCATTGACGAGGTGTCGGAAAATCCCGGACACTTTGGCGCCAGCCTTGGCGTGGTGGAGCTCACCGTGGCGCTCCACTACGTTTACAGCACGCCCTACGACAAGCTGGTGTGGGACGTTGGCCACCAGGCTTACGCGCACAAAATCCTGACGGGGCGGCGCAAACTTTTTGCCAACAATCGCCGCTATCACGGCATCAGCGGATTTCCCAAAATTGCAGAGAGCGAGTACGATGCCTTCGGCACAGGCCACTCCTCCACCTCCATTTCGGCTGCCTTGGGGTTGGTCGTTGCCGCAAAAATGCAGGGCGAGCAGCGCCACGTGGTGGCCATCATTGGCGACGGCTCCATGACCGGAGGGCTGGCTTTTGAAGGGCTGAACAACGCAGGCATCGAAAAATCGAACCTGCTCGTCATCCTCAACGATAACAACATGGCCATAGACCCCAGCGTTGGGGCGCTCAACGAATACCTCACAAAGATAACCACCTCGCAGGTTTACAACAGGGTAAAAAACGAGGTCTGGAACCGGACCGAGCGGCTAAAATCCATCCGCCTGTTTTTGCAGAAAACGATTATTGCCATCAAATCCTCCATTCTGCGGCAAAGCAACCTGTTTGAATCGCTCAACTTCCGCTACTTTGGCCCCATTGACGGGCACGATGTGGCCAAGCTGGTGGGAACGCTGGAGATGCTGAAGAATATCCCCGGCCCCAAGCTGCTGCACGTAATTACGGTGAAGGGAAAGGGCTACAAGCCTGCCGAAGAAAACCAAACGCTGTGGCACTCGCCCGGTGCGTTTGACCGCGACACAGGCGAGCGCGCCTGCACGCGCGCGAGCGGACAGCCGCCGCTCTACCAGCACGTTTTTGGCGAGACGATTGTGGAGCTTGCCGAAAAAAATGACAAAATCGTTGGCATTACCCCCGCCATGCCTACCGGCTCGTCGCTGAACATCATGATGGAGAAAATGCCCGACCGCGCCTTCGACGTGGGCATTGCCGAGCAGCACGCCGTTACGTTCTCCGCAGGGCTATCCGCCGCCGGAAAAATCCCGTTTTGCAACATCTACTCCAGCTTCATGCAGCGCGGCTACGATTCTGTCATCCACGACGTGGCGCTGCAAAACCTGCACGTCGTATTCTGCCTCGACCGCAGCGGGCTTGTCGGCGAGGACGGCGCTACCCACCACGGCGCCTACGATGTTGCCTACCTGCGCTGCATCCCCAACATGGTGGTGGCTGCCCCCATGGACGAGGTGGAGCTGCGCAACATGATGTACACGGCGCAGCTGCCGCAGCAGCGTACGTTCTCCATACGCTACCCGCGCGGCAGCGGCGTTACGGAGCACTGGCGAAAGCCTTTTGAAGAAATACCTGTGGGGAAGGCGCGGCTCGTCCGCAGCGGGGCGCACATCGCTGTGCTAAGCCTTGGCCACGTTGGCAACTTTGTGGCGCAGGCTGCCGACAGGCTGGCGGAGGAGGCGGGCATCTCGGTCATGCACTACGACATGCGCTTTGCCAAGCCCGTTGACGAAGAGGCGCTCCGCGAGGTAGCCACGCTGTTTGACCACGTCATTACTGTGGAGGATGCTGCCATTGTAGGGGGCATAGGGAGCGCTGCCGCCGAATTTTTTACCGAAAACGGCTACAGCGTGAAGGTCACGCGGCTCGGCATCCCCGACAGGTTTGTGGAGCACGGCACCATAGCGCAGCTGCAAGCCGAGTGCGGCTTCGATGCCGAAGGTATTTACCGTACGGTGAAGGAGGCGCTGGGCGAAAAACTTTTTACGCACCTTCGGGGCTGGCGCCCCCGTTCCCCGTTAGAGGAACAGTATCAACTTGAAGATAAATGAATTATGGCGGATATGCATTTTTTTTACTTTGCACTTTGCGAAAATTATTATTAGTTAACGGCCAACGTTTGGAAAAAATTTGCACCTTTGCGCGCTGCTTACTCGCAAACGCTGACGACCTGTAGAAAAGTATTCTTTATATTTTTACACTGATTTTAAGCAGGGTTTCTAACGGACTTCGGCTCTGCGAAAAATCAAAAATAAAAAAATTATCGTTAGAAGTCCTCAAAAATTATCATTTATGAAAAAGATAGCAATTTTAGCAATGATTTTTGTAGCTTTCGCCTGTAAAAAATCCGCGCAGAAAGCTGCGGACCCCGCTTGTGCTGCACCGCAAGCAGTTTCGTATGAAGGCGTTTCGGTAAAAAGCTTTGGCGAGCTTTTTACCGAAATTCAACCCGAAGAAATCGGCGAAAGCCCGATTACGCTGGCAAGTAAAACCAATATTGTGATTACTGCCGGGCACGCCGACGATTACAACGCTATGGTGGCGGGCGACGGCGGGATGGGCGTGCTGATGGGCAAACCGGTAACTTTTTGCGGCTTGCGGGGCAGCAGATACACGCTCGAAGTTATGCTGAAAGATTCGGTTTACACGTTCAGCTTTTTCGACGAGCGTTTTCGCAGCGACTTTATGAAATTTGGCATGCAGTCGGGGCGCAACTCGCAAAAAATGAAAGAAACGGCTCTCACGGCGGTCAGCACGCCCTCGGGGTTGGTTGCTTTTAAGGAGGCGCGAATGGTTATTGAGTGCCAGCTTGCACAAACCCACACCGTTAATCCGGACGAAGTGTATGCCGAAGCGAACAAACAATT
>JAIRMD010000104.1 GCA_031258915.1 Prevotellaceae bacterium | reverse complement strand
AATGCGCTGCTTTTCGGGGAGGGTGAGGATGGCGGCCTGCAGCTTTTGCTGCGCGTCGGAGGCGCAGAAGTGGGGGTCGGTGGCGCGAAGGTTGCTCAACAGCTGCCGCGCATCGCCGGAGGAGAGATGCTGCAGGCGTTTGGTGTGGCTTAGAAAGGTGATGGATTCGTTGGTGGCGATGCGGAAGAGCCACGTGAAGAGTTGCGCGTCGCCGCGAAACTTGGCAACATTTTCCCATGCCTTAATAAAGGTATTTTGCAGCACATCGTCGGCATCGTCGTGCGCCAGCACAATCTTGCGAATGTGCCAGTAGAGCCGCTCGCTGTAGCGCTGCACCAGCACGCTAAAGGCGCTACGGCGGGTTTCCTCGCACCTAAGCTGCTCCAGCAGCTGGGAGTCAGTTATAGCGTTGTCCACAAGGCGATGTTCGGCATTATTTAATGTACAACTTCGTAAAAATATACTGCACTTGCTTTGGCTGTTTGGTTGCGGGGTGGCTTAACGGTACACCATCATTTTTTTCGCGCCGACTTTTTTCCCGTTGCTCAGCTGCACCACGTAGACTCCGCTTGGCAAAAAGCTCAGCTCCACCTCGCCTCCTGCCTGCACCGGGCTGCTGTAGAGCAGGGCACCCATTAGGCTGTACACGCTGAGGGTGAGGTTGGCCTCCGCCTCGTCCGCTTCAACCCAAAACGTCCCGCTGTTGGGGTTTGGGGCTACCCTGAAGTCAAGGGTTTGCCGTCCCTCTCCCCAGAGCAGGCGCGGCACCGAGAGGGATTTGCAGGTTGCCACAATTCCATTTTTTGCTGCGCTGAGAACGTCCAGCTTTCCGGCGCCTCGCGTGTTCTGCGACAGGTTTTCGATGGACGCATCCACATAGGCGTTTTGCTGTATCATGCACCTGACGTTGTCGGGAGTGAGCGTTGGGTGCTGCTGGAGCAGCAGCGCCACCGATCCTGTAACCATTGGCGTGGCCATAGAGGTGCCCTCCATGGTGCTGTAGTAGTAGCGCCGCCCATTTTTAACCTCGTACGTGGAGGGGAAAGGCCTCCCGGCGCAGCTGTTCATAGACGAGGTGAGGTAGCTGCCGGGCGCAATGACATCGGGCTTTACGCGCCCGTCGGCGGTGGGGCCTTTGGACGAGTAGCCTGCTATTTCCCCAACAGTGGAGGTGTTGCCTTTGCTGTTGTATGCGCCTACGCAGATGATGCCTTTCGCCGTTCCGCCCACTTCGCCTATGGTGTAGCTGGTGTTGCCGTCTACCCACGCGTAGGATGAATTTTTCAGAACGCTAAACGTGGCCGCCATATTCTCATCTGTATTCCCCAAGTTCCAGAGGTGCACCGTGCCTGCATCGGCCTTGAGCACGAGCACCACGGCATACTTTCCTGGCCTGCTGTTTTTTACCTCCACTTCAACAATGCCGCGCCTGTTGTGGCCGTCGCTGTTGTAGCCCGTTGCCGAAACGATGACCGTGTCCGTTGCGTTGGCGATAAAGCTTTTATTTTTTATGCTCGCTCCGGATTGCGTGGAGTAAAAGTTGTTGCCGTTTGCCTGCTGTAGGCGGGTATTTTTTTCCGCATCCCACAGCTCAACCGTCCAGCTTAGCTGCTGCCCTATGTCTGCGTAGGCCTCCACCGCGCTTTTTCCGAGCATCACGCCCAGCACCGTGCGCACGGTGTTGCTGCTTTGCGAAAAGGTGTAACTTGCGTGCAGGTTGTCCATGCCCTCGTTGCCCGCAGCGCCCACCGCCACGCGCCCCGCTCCCACCAGCCCGTCGAGGGCGCGGTCGAAGTCCGAAGTCCCGTCGTGGGGGCCGTAGTGCGAGCCTAAGCTGAGGTTTACCACCGCAGGCTTGCCGGCTTGGCTTGCGTAGGTGAAGATGTAGCCTATGCCGTCTATCAGCTCGGCGTTTGAGCCGTCGCGAAGCTGCACCAGCACCAGCTCTGCGCCTGGGGCAACGCCCCTGTAGCTCGTCGCGCCGCCCCCCCCGGCGGCTATGCCCGCCACGTGCGTGCCGTGCGACTCATCGCTCGACGTGCAGCGCTTTTGCTCTATGTCAGCCTGCTCTGCGTATATGGAGCCGTACTTGTAGTAGGGGTTGCTGTCTTTGTGGCGGCTGTCCGTCTGGTCCCAAACGCGGGCAATGCGCAGGTTGCCTGCCGTGTCGTAAAACGTGGGGTGCGTAAGGTCGAACCCCCAGTCGACGATCCCCACCACCACGCCTTCGCCCGTGTAGGCCTGCGGCAGGCCGTCTGTGCCCTGCTGCACCGCGTCGGCCTTTACGAGCGGCACGGCCACGTCGAGCTTTTTGCGGACGCGGCTGTCGGCGCTCATAAAGAGAACGCCGGTAAGCCCCGCCACCTGCGCCAGCTGCGCAGGGGTGGCGCGCAGGGTTACCACATCGCTGACGCAGGTGCCCACAGCCACGCCCAGCGCATCCAGCGCCTTCACGTCAAACGTCGACGATACCGAAAGCACTACGCCTACCGTGTTGTCCCCCTCGTCGCTCGTCGGAGCGGACTTGGTCGCCGTGCGTGCGTGGGGGGATGCTTGCTGCTGGCTTTCGTTGTAGCGGTCTATCAGCGACATCGTGCGCAGCGTCATTATAGCTTCAGCGCTCAGCCGACAAGGGGAAAGCAGCAGCAGCAGCAGCGATAGCGTGTATAACCGAGATCTTAGCATTTTTATGAGTTATTGAGTTATGGCCGTAGCAAAGGTACAACTTTGTTTTTTATATCAGCATTTTATTCGCATAATTCGTAATTACGTTGATTTTGCTGCAAAAATACATCACCAGCGTGTCATTCTCCGCCGGTGTCAGGTGGAAAAGTGCCGCGCCTCTACCAACGGCAGGATTTTATCGACGAAAAAAAGAGTAGGGTTATAGCTTTCAGCTCAGCATCACCTGCCCGCCGGTAACGGGGATGGCCTGCCCCGTTTCGCAGGTTTGCTCCACCGCGTAGAGCACGGCCTTTGCCACGTCTTCGGGCGATGTGCCTTTTCGCATGGGCGCCTGCGACAGGTAGAATTTGCGCACGTCCTCCACCGTTTTTGCGCCGGGCACTTTTTTTGCTTTCAGATACTGCACAAACAGGCCGTTGGCGGGGTCGCTCCACAGCGGGCCTTCGTAGAAGTTGCCCGGGCAAATGGCGTTGACCTTGATGCGAAACGGCGCCAGCTCCAGCGCGAAGGACTGCGTAAGCCCCACGCCGCCAAACTTACCGCCGGCGTAGGCAAAGTTGGCCTTGCTGCCGCGCAGCCCCGACTTGGAGTTTATCTGGATAATATCGCCGTAGCTCGTTTCGCTGTAGCGGTTTTGCAGCTTCATCACGCGCGAGGCCGCCCGCACGCAGTAGAAGTAGGCGCTGTAGTTGATTTTCGTAACCAGCTCGAAGCTTTCGGGTGTCATATCCTCCAGCCCGCCGGCGCGGAGAATGCCGGCGTTGCTGATGAACACATCCACGCCGCCAAAGCTCCTGACGGTAGCATCCATGAGGCTGTCGATGGTGCCAACGTCGGCAACGTTGGCTTTGACAAACACTGCGCGGTTGCTGCCCGCCAGCGCGTTGAGCTGCCGGACGGCCTGCGCTCCGGCGGCCTCGTTGAGGTCGGCAACTACAATATTTGCGCCCTCCCGGGCAAGGCAGCGTGCAATGCCCTCGCCAAAGCCCTGCGCCGCGCCGGTGATAACGATAATTTTGTTCGCCGCGCGTCCGGCGCTTGCGCCCGCGCTGATTTTTCGCCGGTAGTTTTCCACCTCCCAGCTATCAATGAAGTCCGCCTGCGCCTGCGTCATGGGGTGCCCGCCGCCAAAGGATTGCGCGAGGTAGGCAACCTTCATCATGTCCATAAAAACATCCAGAATGGCATCGCACTCGGCGGCGCTGTCGCCTGCCGCCACCAGGCCTACGCCTTTGATGAGGATTACCTTTGGCGCGTATCCGCACTTTTCTACGTAATTTCCGATTTTTTCCTCCGCCGCGAGCAAAATCGCCTCCTCGCTGCCGCCGTCAACGTAAATGTAGCTCGACTTGCAGTAAACAATAATGTCCGGCGTGAAGGGGCGGGATATCTTCTCGAAGCTTTTTTCGGAGTCGGCAAAGTAGCTCGTGAGCGCTGTGCTCGCCACCTTCAGCGTTTTCGGTCCGTGTCGGCTTAGCATCATGCGAATGGCAGGAATTACCTTTTGCGCGCTCGCGCCGGGCAAAGAAGCATCGCGGCTTTCTTCCGTCGGCAGCGGCGTTACGATGGCCGCCTCAATTTTTCCCAGCAGCTCGTCGTACACGGCTTTCACCCTTTCCGTAGAATCTGCGCCGACAAAGATGCCGTGGTTTTGCAGCAGGATAGCTTCCGGCTCGGCGCCATGCCTTGCTTTGTAGCTTTTGATCCGGGCTTCCACCTCTTTGAAGAGCGCGTACCCCGGGTCGATGTAGGGGATGTAGAGCGCCGTATCGCCCAGTATTTCTGCGGTTGCTTTTTCGGCGTTTTGTGCGCACATCAGGGCGTTCACCAGCGTGGGGTGGAGGTGCACCACGTAGCTTGCGCTCATGGCGTTGTGCAGAGACGTTTCCACGCTTGGGCGGCGGTCTTTGGCGATGCAGGCGGCCGCCAAGTCGTTCTTCACCTCCTCCTCGCGCAGGGCGGCCTCCGCCGGGTACGCTTTTTCCGAAATTACATTCAGCTTGCTGCGGTCGAGCACGGCAAAGCCATCCTCTGTAATGGTGGCAAGGCTATAGCCGCTGGCTTTCACCCAGAGCTTTTCGCTGTTTTTGTAAGAGGTGTTGCCGCCGCCGGCAATCACGTAGCGGCTGTCTTTGCCGTAGAGATGGGAAATTTGTACGAGATCGTTCATTGAAGTTTAGTGCTTATGATGCCAATTTGGTTACAGGTAAAATTGTAGGAGCAGCGCGTAGCATGGCTATATTTTTTCTGCAAAGGTAAAAAAATAAAAGCTTTTCGTAGCCATCAAAGCGCAACCGCAGACTTAATAGCTCTATCCCCATCTTTGATGTACTCGTCGCGGCGGGCAACGTCGGCTTTGCCTTGCGCGTCAACGTAGCCTTGCCGGTTGTTCAGCACGGCCTGCTGGTGCGACGCTATCACGCAGGCACCGGCGTAGCCAATCTCCACCAGTTTTTGCGAAAGCGGCTTGCCGCCGCGCGTTGAGAGCATCACAGGCTCCATGGCGGGGGTGTTGTGCTCGCTGCCAAACGTTACCACAAAGCCCTGCTCGTGCAGGAAGGTGGCGTAGCGCTCAAGCACCTCCGCCGAGTTGCGCGTGGCGATGAACTCCACCGAGTAGATGCTGCGCTGCCTCAGCGTTGCGGCGGCTCGCTCCAAATCCTTTTCAAAGTCGGTAAAGCTGCCCTTTGCGTCGTCTGCAAGGAAAGGATAGGTAGGTATCCCGCCTGCCGCGAGGATAAGCTTGCAGACGCTGCCTAACGGCAAAAACGCCTTCGGGTTTTCGGGAACAAAGGCAGCGCCGCCCGATTTCAGAAGGGCTCCGCGTATTTCGTTTTCCACCGCCGCAAAGTTGTCCCCATCCGCCTGCAGCTTTTTTCCGCCAAGTATCGCTTCAAAGCGCCTCGCCGCTTCCTCTTTGCTGCCGCTGCTTTGCCTGTACACCTCCATGCGCAGGGCTTTTGCGAGGTGCCGCTCGCGGATGCTGCCCTTGGTCAGCTCCTTTTTTATGGCGGCAAAGTCGAGCGCAAATCCCGCGCCGTTTTTTGCGAGCAGCTCGTTCAGCTTGCCGCACATTTTCTCCACGTGGGCGTTCGACTCCTCGCGCGCCGCCGCCAGCTCCTTCGCAAAAGGCTCGGGCAGGATTACGGGGTACGCCAAGCCTTTCCCGCTCAGGTAAGTCCGGCCGGGGTTGCTGGGGTCGTTCACGCGAATGCCCGCCTCCATGTCCTCCCTTTGCAGCGCGATAAATTCGATGTTGAACAGCGGGTACAGCCCGCGCGCAAAGCACTCCATATTCCACTCCCGGTACCCGTCCGT
>JAIRMD010000080.1 GCA_031258915.1 Prevotellaceae bacterium | reverse complement strand
AAGACGAAGCCTATTTTGCGGTTGCGAATGACGGACAGCTCGTTTTTCGACAGCGCACTCACGGCAATGCCGTCAATGTAGTACTCCCCCGACGTAGGCGCATCAAGGCATCCGAGTATATTCAGCAGGGTCGATTTGCCGCTTCCGCTAGCGCCCATGATGCTGGTAAACTCTCCCTGCCTAACGCTAAACGATATGCCCTTGAGCGCGCGTACCACCTCGCTGCCCACCTTAAAGTCGCGCCGCAGGCGTTCTACCTGAATAATTGATTTCATGATGAATGATTAATTCAACTTTCGCAGTTGTTTAATTTATTGAATATGAGAATTTTACAACATACATTGTTTTGATAGTGTCGTAAATTGTATGATACGGCAAGTATTATCGCTGATTACAAGCTATTTAATTCAACAAGTCCTCCTCTTGCCCTGCAAGTGCAAAAAAATAAATAACTTTGTCCCCGTTCGTTGTGCAGCAAAACCGATTTAACCATAGGTTTATACTATGCACGGGCACAATCTTGTGCAATAAAAACATGCGATAATTGGCTCCTATTGGCTACGCCGAGCTCCGCTTCGCTCCGGTTCCCCGTAGGGGAATAATATCAATAGAAAAACGTATGTCGCCCCCTTTCCTATTCCCCGTAGGGGATTAATAGAAAATGACGATGCTGTTGAAGCCCTACGGGCTATTGGCGAAAGAGAGCGATGCCCTTTTCTATTGATATTATTCCCCAACGGGGAACCGGAGCGAAGCGGAGCTCGGCGCAGCCAATCGGAGCGGAGTTCGGCGCAACCAATTGTGAGGACGCAGGTCGTTGACCTGCGGTGATGAAAATCCTGCCTTTCAGGCAGTTCGGCGCGGGGCGTGCGCTCCGCAGCATGAGAATCCTGCCTTTTTTGCCAACAAAACAACGCTTGTAATATATTAATTATACGACAGTTACGTTTTAGTTATATGAAAGGTTGTTTTTATACCATATCCACCTGCTACTGAGGTTGTTCTGTTATTAAAATTAGGTGTAAATGAGGTTTTTTGCACCACCAATTTATGATACTATCCATTGTTTTTATAATATTATCATATTCAATGAATTACACAACTTCCTAAGCTTGACTAAATCATCTTCTTCCGGGCGGTCTCGGCATGAGCGGGTTGGCGGCGGCAGCGCTGTTCGTACCCTTTACCTCTATGGTGGCGGACAGAATGACCTTGTCGCCCTCCTGTATTCCGTCCTCTACAATAACGCTCACCCCATCTGCAATGCCCGTTTTTATGGGGACGGAGACAATGCCGGATTCTTTCTGCACCCATACCGTTTTGGCGGTCAATGCTCCGGCAGGCGTTATTCCTGTCGTCGGCGCTCCTGTCGTCGGCGTTCCTGTGGGCGGCGCTCCTGTGGGCGGCGCAGCTTGCGTCGGTGGGGCGAAGTGCAGCTTTTTCATTACCGCCGGCGAAAAGGTGCACGATAGCGCTTCCATTGGAACGACGAGCCCCGTTTCGCTTTGCGTAACAATTATGATGTTGGCGGTCATGCCCGGAAACAGCTTTTCGTCGGGGTTGGGCGCTTCGACGATGACCGTGTAGGTTACCACGTTGTTGGTAACGACCGGCTGTAGCCGCACTTGGCTGACCGTTCCGCCAAACACATCGTCGGCGTAAGCGTCTACCGTGAACGATACCGCTTGCCCCGGCTTCACCTTTCCAATGTCGGCCTCGTCTACGTCGGCCTCTACCTGCATCCGCTTGAGGTCGTTGGCAATGGTGAAGAGGGTTGGCGTGCTGAACGAGGCCGCTACCGTTTGTCCCTGCTCTACCGCCCGGTTCAGCACCACGCCGTCGATGGGCGAGGTAATATCTGCGTAGCCGAGGTTTACCCGCGACTGGTGCAGGTTTGCCTGCGCTTTGGTGACCGTCATTTTTGCCTGACTTAGCCGGTTGACAGCTTCCTCGTAGGCAACATCCGTTGCGGCTTTTGCTTCGTAGAGGAGCTTGGTGCGGTCGTAGGTTTGCTGCGCGTAGGTTTGGTCGGCCAGAGCGCTGGCAAGGGTTGCCTCTGCTTGGCTTACGTTTTCGCGCAGGGTCATCTTGTCCAGCTCGGCAAGCAGCTGCCCGCGCTTGACGTGGGAGTTGAAGTCCACGTAAATTTTTTCGATAACGCCCGACACCTGCGTTCCAATGTCCACCTTATCCACCGGCTGCACGTATCCGGTAGCCATCACCGTTACCTCCACCGTTCCCACTGCGGCTTCGCGCGTAGCTATCCGCAGCTCCTGCGGCTTTGCGCGGATTACGTAAATGGTTGCAGCGATGGTCGCTATGGCGACGGCTACAGCGGCAACGGTTATCTTTGTTTTCTTTTTCATGGCGAATGTGATTTTTGTTTTTTACATTTTGACGGCTACGCCCATGTACACGTCCAGCATTTTGCGCTTTAGCATGAATCCGTACTTGCTCTGCACGTAGTCGTTCAGGGCGCTGATGTAGTTGTTTTGCTGCTGCAGCAGCTCTACCGCAGTGATGGAGCCCACGTTGAACTGTGCGCGGTAGGCGTCGAAAGTTTTGCGGTAGGCATTTTCCTTTACTATGGCGGTTTCGTATTTGGCAAGGGCGGTGCGCACGTTGAGGTACTCCTGCAGCACCGACTGCTTGATGGACAGCTCGCCCTGCTGCCGGTCGAGCTTTGCCTGCTGCAAGCTCAGCTTGCTTTGCAGTATTTTGGTTTGCGTTTGCCCTTTTGAGAAGATGGGGATGCTGACTCGCACTCCTGCCTGCTGGGTGAATCGGTCGGACAGCTGCGCGCCGAGCTCCGAATAGCGCTGATGCCCCGTGCTCAGCCCGGCAAAGAGGCTTACCGTGGGGAGATGCCCTGCCTGGGAGAGCTTAAGGTTGGTTTCGGCAATGCGCACGCCGTAGCGCAGCACCTCCAAGTCGGGCAGGGCAGCCATGGCGCTTTGGAGCACCTCCTCCTGCGCCGGTATGGCCTGCATGCTCACGATTGCCGACGTGTCGGGGTACACAATTTGCAGGTCGGCGCTCAAGTCCATCGACAGCAGCCCTTTTAGGGTAAGCAGGCTGTTGTCGCGGCTTGCGCGGGTATCCACCACGTTGCTTTTGTCGCCGGCCAGCTGCGCTTCGAGCATCAGGTAGTCGCTTTCCAGTATTTTGCCGGCGGCGTACTGCTCTTTGCCCTGCTTGAGCTGCTCTTCGCTTGCGGCAATCACTGCCTCCTGATACTTGAGCAGCTCCTCGTAGCCTAATACGTTCAGAAAGTTTTGAAGGATTTGCATGGTGAGCTCGTTGTTGTACGCCGAAGTTTGGTAGGCGGCGTTCTCCAGCTGCAGCTTGCTTTGCTCAATCGCATGCCCGATAGCCCCGCCTTGGTAGATGGTCACGCTTGCGTCCACGCCGTAGCTGCCGCTCCACGTCCCCGATGCGCCGGAGGTGTGCCCCACGGTTTCGCTCAGCGACGCGCTCACGTCGGGTAGCCGCTCCCGCTTCGACTGCCGGTAGGTTGCGCCATACGACTGCTCCGAAAGCTGCATTTGCTGCCGCGTAAAGTTGTTGCCCATGGCGTAGCTCAGGCACTCTTCGAGGTTGAAGCGAAGCGGGGGCGGGGGGGAGGACAAGGCCGACGTGTCCGCCGGCGCGGCGGAACCTATCGTTTGCGCTGCGGCAGGGCACAGAAAAATGCCCGCTAGCGCCGCTACAGTTACAGCTATTCGCTCCATATCCGTGTTGGTTTTTGTTTTTTCATATCACTACTGACCGACTTAAAAATTTTCTTATAAAAACAATCGTTGTGTACGCCGTCCCGCAGGGGAATTGGGAATGGAGAATGGAGAATGGAGAATGGAGAATTGGCGTACGCCAACCAATTCTCCATTCTTAACTCATGCTACGCAGTATGATTTTGTGATAGGCTGCGCCGAGCTCCGCTTTGCTCCGATTTCCCGTAGGAGATTAATAGAAAATGACGATGCTATTAAAGCCCAACATTCTGTCCCTAACGGGACAATTTTTCTACCAACATTCCATCCCTAACGGGACGGAGTGTTGGTAGAAACGGTGTTCATCCCCCCACCGCCATTACCCATCCCGTTAGGGACGGAATGTTGGTAGAAACGGTGTTCATCCTCCCCGCCATTACCTAATCCCGTTAGGGATGGAGTGTTGGTAGAAACAGAAAAAAATTCAAAAAAATTTCATACCGTTTGAACACCCCACCCCACGGGGTAAGCACGAGATACACCTTCAAAGACTTGAGTTTTTAATATGCAAAAATAGTCAACGTGCGGCTTCTTTTCATCACAAAAGCTCCGAAATGGCGAAAAAACCGGATGGAATGGCAAAAAGTACAGACGAAACAGCAAGCGCCGCCG
>JAIRMD010000069.1 GCA_031258915.1 Prevotellaceae bacterium | reverse complement strand
GCGGTTTCGACATTTTCTTTGCAGTTTCCGCCAGATATTCCGAAAAATCATTTTCCAGCTCCTGCTGGGTGTACCCGCAGATGGTGGCGTACCGTTCATCCAGCGTAATATCTTTCAGGTTGTTCAGCGCCGAGAAGATGGATAGCCCCGCAAACTTTGATACGCCCGTAAGAAAAACAAATTGCAGATGGTCGTCGGAGCCTTTCAGCACCTTGTAGATAGCGTGCAGCTTCTCTTGAATGGCTTTCAGCTCCTCCCGTGTCTTGCCCATCACGTCAAGTATCGGCACATCGTATTCGTCTATCAGCACCACCACCTTTTCGCCGGTTTTTTCGTGTAACAGTTGGATTAGCTCAGCGAAACAGTCAGATGCATCATACTGTTCAGTTAGCGTAATACCGCTGCTTTTCGCTATGGATCGCAGATATCCGGACAGCCTGATTTCAATTGCTTCCGGCGTTGCATGGCTGATAAGCGTCCAGTCTATCCTGATTACCGGATGCTGCTTTGTCCAGTCCCACTTGTCGTAGATGTAGAGCCCCTCGAACAGGTTTTTTCTGCCCCTGAAAAGCGCCTCCAGAGTGCTTATGAGCAGCGACTTCCCAAACCGGCGCGGACGGGAAAGAAAGTAAACTTTTCCGGAAGAAACCATCCGGTAGATATCGGCGGTTTTATCTACGTACAAATAGCCTTCCTCCCGGATACTTGTAAACGACTGTATGCCTATCGGTAACTTTTTCATAGCGGCATCTTTTTAATGATTTTGTGGCTGTTTTCAATTTTTGCCAGCAACTTTTTCAATTCTTTATCAGAAACATCTGTCTGTTCATTTACCCAACGAAACCCCTTTTTTTTCGGATTTCGCTACAATTCTTCAATTAGCAAAGCATATTCCATTTTTAACGACGGGAATTTTTTTGCCAATCGTTTTAGTTGTCTGTCGAAAGGCGCTATCGTGAGTACGTTATAGCTCATTAAGCAGTTCTTTTGCCGGACGTGCAAATAATTCACCTTTTTTCACCAAGTTGACCGTATCAACAGCTTCCTTGATTTCTTGCAACAACAACGCTTTTTCGCCTGTAATCGGTTGAACTTCTACAAACGAAAAATTATTGACCAACTCCATAAAAAACAACGCCTTACTTTCTTTTTACATCTAACAATACCTTCATACTCATTTATAATTACATCAATATGCGAAGATACATAAAATTTCCGATCCGCAAGCTTTATCTGGCTTGTATCGTAATGGGAACGGATGTGCCTGAAGCCCTCTTTTCTTACCCTGTCAACCTGAGTTCGGGATAAGGTATTATTAAAAATCACGAATAGCATGAAGCAATGCGAGTTTTTTTTCAAAGAAGCAGTAGGCGCCAAGCGTCGCCATCAGGTTCATAATGAAGCTATGTAAGATGGGTAAAAATGCTTGAGGCAGTGGAAAACTTCGAGATAAAAAACATAGAGACATTAGAAATAATTGGCAATCGAGTATCTTTCACTTCTCTTATCCCGAACTCGGGTTAGAGGCGCACCGCCGTGCGTCTCTACGGCGCGGGGGTGTCGCCTCGCGCCATTCATCATTCCCCATTAATCTTGCTGTTGTACTCCTCTCGGGCTTTGGCCAGCTCCAGCAGGAAAGTCCGCTCATCGAAATCCACCTCATTTTTTCCGTCGCCATTCACGTCCACGTCAATAAGGCCCTCTTCCTTGAGCTCCTTGTAGGCTTGCCGCTGGGCGGAGAGCGCCATTTCGAGGCAGACGTACACCTGCACCGAGCCGTTGGGGAGGTCGTAGGTGTTTTTGCAGATTGGGTAGGTGTTGGCCAGGATTTGCGACACGCGCTGCGCAATCTCCATGCTGTCGCTTTCGAGCATACCCGAAATGGTTCGTGGGCCGCTCTCGCCGCCGCTCACGCCGCTCGAGCCGGACTGCAAATAGGTAGATGCGCCGGCGGTCATTTGGTGCTGCTCAACGCGGTGGCGGAGGATGCCCGTTACCTCGGCGGCCACCTGCGCGGCAAGCTCGCTGCGGGCTTGCAGCTTGGCCACGTTGAAGGCGACGGCCTCGCTGGTGGAGATGCCGCTGCCCGAGGCGCGGGGGTTGACTTCGGCTTGCAGCGCAAGCTCTTCACACTCTTCCTTCTCGCGCTTCACGCCGCGAGAGCCGGTTTGGGCAACGCAAAGGTCGGCTGCCAGCAGAGCGGCAATAGATGCCGCCAAAAATACTTGCTTCTTCATAATCTTTTTTTGTTAATTTAGTTTGAATTTCGGTTAATTGTTTGATGTTTAATGTTTAATAGCGCGATGCGCTGTAGCGGCGCACGGCGGTGCGCCTCCGCGACAAACGTCACATTAATGTTTAATTCAGCTTTCGCAAGCATATCTCGTTCTTACATCCCGTAGGGATGTATCGCCCGGTAGAAAATACCGCCCTCAGCTCTCACCCCCAGCTCCTCTCCTTCGGAGAGGGGTGGCTTGCGCAGAGCATCGAATCTCGGCTCCCCTCTCCTTCGGAGAGGGGCCGGGGGTGAGGTCTCGAAAATGCTCCTGCCGCCTACATGCGAGGGAGGAGGCCTACAGGCAACGCTAAGGCAAAACCACGCGGAAGCCAGGACCGGCAAAGCTGCCGTCAGGTCTGTCGTAGCCGCGGTAGGCAACGCGGCAGCCCACTCCGATGATGCCCCAGTTGCCGCCACGATACACGCGGTTAGAGCCGCTGCCTGCGCCCATAGGGTCTTGCTGCGCCGACGCGGGGTAGCTGCCGTACCAGTCGCTGCACCACTCGTCAACGTTACCGCTCATGTCGTAAATGCCCAGCTCGTTAGGCAGCTTGCTGCCCACAGGGTGCGTGCGGACGCCGCTGTTATCCCAAAACCACGCCACGTTGTTGAGGTTGTGGCTGCCGCTGTACTTGTAGCCCCTGCTCTTGGCGCCGCCCCGCGCCGCGTACTCCCACTCCGCCTCTGTGGGCAGCCGGTACTGCTTGCCGGTGGCGGCGTTCAGCCGGCCGATGAACTCCTGCGCGTTGCGCCAGCTTACTTGCTCTACGGGCAGGTT
>JAIRMD010000045.1 GCA_031258915.1 Prevotellaceae bacterium | reverse complement strand
CGGCTCTACCGCTTTCACGAACAGCTTCTCCAGCCCCAGCTGCTTGCGGCTTAGCCCCACCGCCAGCCCGATGGCCTGCGTGATGTACATTACCGGAATGGTGGTTTTTGCCTTGAGGTAGCGGTTGATGTGCGGGCGGCGCATGTCGAGGTTGGACTGGCACATGGGGCACGCCACGATGATGGCCTCTGCGCCGCGCTCTGAGGCATCCTTCACAATTTTGCCCGAGAGCCGCGCCACCACGTCGGTGCGCGAAACGGAGAAGCCCGCACCGCAGCACTCCGTCTTGTAGCCCCAGTCCAGCGCTGTTGCGCCGATTTTTGTCATCAGCCTGTCCATTGACTGCGGGTCTTCCGGGCGGTCGAACCGGAGCACGTCATGCGGGCGCACTAACAGGCAGCCGTAGTAGCAGGCCACCTTGCGCGTAAACGGTTTTACGATCTTTTCGGGCAGCTTGTCGGCAATATGCTCACCTATGAGCTGCATGACGTTCAGGATGCGGAGGTTGCCGGAGAGCGGCATTTGCAGTGCTTCGGATACTTCGCTTTGCAGCGCCTTGTTGTTGTTCAGCGCGTGCTGGGTTACGCTCAGGCGGTTGTAGCAGGCGGCGCAGGGCACAAGGAGGTTGGTAAGCCCCTGCTTTTGGGCAAGCGCAAGTATGCGCGCCGGCAGCGCCACCGCCAGCGCGTGGTTGAGGCTGTGGGCTGCCGTTGCCCCGCAGCAATTCCAATCGCTAAGCTCAACAGGCGTTATGCCAAACGCTTTCACCAGCGCCAGCGTCGATTGGGCGTACTCCGACGCGGTGCCGTTGAGCGAACAGCCCGGATAAAATCCTACTTCCATGTGCTACCCATTACCCTTAATTATCAACGTCTTCCGCCGCCGCCGCCTCTGCGTCCGTCGCGGCGGTCGCCGCCGCCGCCACGACTTCCCCGGCGGTCGCCATCTCTGCGCTCCGGGCGAGGTGCCCGCTCAGGCTCAACCCAGCCTTCGGGCTGAGGAAGCAGGGCGCGGCGCGAGAGGCGCAGCTTGCCGTTCTTCTCAACCTCTATGAGCTTCACCTCAATCTCGTCGCCTTCCTTGTAGAAATCCTCTACCCTGTTGACCCGCTCGTAGGCAATTTCCGAGATGTGCAGCAGCCCGTCCTTGCCGGGCAGGATTTCTACAAATGCGCCAAACTCCAGTATCGACACAATTTTGCCTTTATACACCGCGCCAACCTCCGGCACCGCCACGATTGCCTTAATGCGGGCTATCGCCGCCTGAATGTCGTCCTTGTTGGCGGCAAACACGTCCACAAAGCCCTTGTCGCCCACTTCGGTGATGGTGATGGTGGAGTTGGTGAGCTTTTGTATTTCCTGAATCACCTTACCGCCCGGGCCGATTACCGCGCCGATAAAGTCTTTGTCGATCACAATTTGCTCTAAGCGCGGCACGTGTGGTTTTAGCTCCGGTCGCGGTGCGCTCAGCGTTTTCATCATCTCGCCCAGAATGTATAGCCGGCCTTGCCGCGCCTGCTCCAGCGCCTGCTCCAGCACCTCGTAGGGCAGCCCGTCCACCTTGATGTCCATCTGCGTGGCGGTGATGCCGTCCTTAGTGCCCGTAACTTTGAAGTCCATGTCGCCAAGGTGGTCTTCGTCGCCAAGTATGTCGGAGAGGACGGCAAATTTGGTAGCCTTATTTTCGCTAATCAGCCCCATGGCGATGCCCGACACCGGCTTTTTGAGCTGAATGCCGGCGTCCATGAGAGCAAGCGTTCCGGCGCACACGGTGGCCATCGAAGAGGAGCCGTTGGACTCCAAAATATCCGACACCACGCGCACGGCGTAGGGGTTTTCTTCGCCAATGGGGACTTGCCCCTTCAGCGCGCGGTGCGCCAAGTTGCCGTGTCCTATTTCGCGGCGGCTTGTTCCGCGTGCCGGCTTTGCCTCACCCGTAGAGAACGGTGGGAAGTTGTAGTGCAGCACAAACTGCTCGCTGCCCTGAATGAGCACCTCGTCCACCTCCTTTTGGTCGAGCTTGGTGCCGAGTGTAACGGTGGTGAGCGATTGCGTTTCGCCGCGCGTAAAGACGGCCGATCCGTGAGCGGCGGGCAGGTAGTCCACCTCGCTCCAGATGGGGCGAATTTCGCTGGTTTTACGCCCATCGAGGCGGATGCCTTCGTCCAAAATCATGTTGCGCATGGCCGCTTTCAGCACGTTGTCGTGGTAGTAGCGCTTCACCAGCTTGGCCTTGCGCTCCTTCTCCTCATCGTCGGGCAGGGCGGCAATAAATTCCTCCTCCACCTGCGCAAACAGCTCGGAGCGCTCCTGCTTGGAGGTCATCTTTTTTGCCACCTCGTAGGCCTTAGCGTAGCAGGCATCGTACACCTGCCTGCGCAGCTCCTCGTCGTTGTCCTCGTGGCAGTAGGTGCGCTTGGTTTGCTTGCCCGCCTCAGCTTCGAGCTCCTTTTGTATGCGGCAGTGCTTTTTTATTTCGGCGTGGGCAACCTTGATGGCCTCGAGCATTTCGGCCTCCGATGCCTCTTTCATTTCGCCCTCTACCATCAGAATATTTTCTTCGGTAGCGCCCACCATGATGTCAATGTCGGCTTTTTCCAGCTCCGCAAAGGTTGGGTTGATTTTCCAAGCGCCGTCAATCCGCGAGATGCGCACCTCCGATATAGGCCCGTTGAACGGCACATCGGATACAGCCAGCGCCGCCGACGCCGCAAGGCCGGCAAGGGCATCGGGGATGATTTCGTTGTCGGCAGAAATGAGGTTGACGGTAACGAAAACTTCGGCATGAAAATCGTCGGGGAAAAGCGGTCGCAGCGCCCGGTCAATTAGCCGCGAGGTTAGGATTTCGTGGTCGTTAGGGCGTGCTTCGCGCTTGAGGAATCCGCCCGGATAGCGTCCGGCAGCGGCATACTTTTCCTTATACTCCACCGAGAGGGGCATAAAATCGGTATCCTCCTTAGCGTCGGGGGCGCAGGTAACGGCGGCGAGCAGCATGGTGCTTCCCATTTTCACTACCACAGCGCCATCGGCCTGCTTAGCAAGCTTGCCTGTTTCAATTTCGATGGTACGCCCATCGCCTAAGTCAATAGTTTTTTTTATTGCGTTATACAGCATTTTGGTTTGTTCATTAGTGCCCCCGTTTCAGCTTTTTCGCGAGGGCGGGGTTATACAATCATATCAGCGAAAAATATCCGTGCTTTCTGAGCAGCTCCTTTTCTTTCCCCTGCACATCGCGGATGTCGAGCAGGAAGCATACAAAAATGTTTTCGTCCGGAATGTTGAACATTCGCACCAGCTCCAGCGATGCGTGCGCCGTTCCTCCGGTGGCTATAATGTCGTCGGTAATGAGCGCCTTGTCCGCAGGCTTCAGCGCATCCTGATGGATTTCGATGGTGTCGGTACCGTACTCGAGCGCGTACTCTATGGAGTAGGTTTTACAGGGCAGCTTGCCTTTTTTGCGCATGAGGGCTAAGCCTACGCCCAGCTCGTACGCCACCGCCGCGCCCAAAATAAACCCGCGCGATTCGACACCCACCACTTTGGTAATGCCCTTGCTGCGGTAATGCCCGGCTATCTGCTGCACAGCGGCGCGAAACACTTCGCTGTTGCCCAGCAGCGTGGTAATATCCTGAAAAATAATTCCCGGCTTTGGGTAGTCCGGAATGAGGCGGAGATGTTGGCTAAAGTCCATTTTCTGATTTCAGATTTCAGATTTTGTCAAAGAAAAAATCAAAGAAAGAAAGAAAGGCAATTGCTACAACTGCCTTTCTCCTGTTTACTTTCGTAAGTCGAGCGCCTTAATAATTGCTCTATATCTTTCTATATCAACCTTCTTTAAGTAATCAAGTAGCCTGCGCCGCTTGCCCACCAAGCCCACGAGCGCACGCTCTGTGCCGAAATCTTTCTTGTGAGATTTCAGGTGGTTGGTAAGATGATTGATACGGTAGGAAAACAAGGCAATCTGGCCCTCCGAAGAGCCTGTGTCCGCATTAGACTTCCCGTACTGTGCGAAAATTTCCTGCTTTTTTGCTGCTGTTAAGTACATGAAATTATTAGTGATGTTAATGATATAAGGTTGTTAAAAAGCCCCCAAAGGTAAGTAAAAATTTTTGTACCAGCAAAAAATTATTGCCCAACTTTTGAGCAGTATTTTACAGCTGAATGGTTACCAGATAGTTGAATTTTATTTTTCGTAAAAAATATTCTGCCAAAAAAAAACTCTTTTTTGTTTGTTTTGTAATTTTTTTTGCTACCTTTACGCGGTAAAAAAATATCGAAAACATGATGACGCAAGCTTCACGCTGGAGTGAAAAACTTTCGAGCTGCTTGACCGAAAGTGATGCCAACGAATACTTCTATTCGTCGGCTGGCTTTACGCACACACACACACACACACACACACACACACACACACACACACACACACACACACACACACACACAAACACACACACAAACAATGGCGAGGCAGCAAGTTAAGTAAAATTTTACTCTTTTTCATTAGCTTGTGGTATTTATTTTGTAGCGAATGGTCAACTTTTTTGGTCATTCGCTTTTTTTATGCCCTCCCTAACGGGCGGCAATGTTTTGGGGCCGCCTGCTATTTTTTCCAACCCCCTTTTTATTCACTTAATTTATTTTATCATGAACAAAAAAACTTTCGATCAAAATCGAGCAGGGCGGACTGCGTCCGCGCCTGTTCCGGCGGCTGGCGGTCGGTGGAGGCGCATAAAATGCCTGCTGCCTGCGCTGCTGCTATTCGCCGCGCTACCCTGGTCGCTGAAAGCGCAAGACCTTAACGTATCCGGCACGGTAAGCGACGGCAGCGGTGCGCCGCTGGCGGGCGTGAGCGTGGTGGTTAAGGGAAGCACGCGCGGCGCAACTACCGACGTAAACGGCGGGTACAGCATCAACGCTCCGGCAGACGCTACGCTGGTGTTCTCCTTTCTTGGCCTGACCTCCAAAGAGGAAGCCATAGCCGGGCGGGGGCGCATTGACGTTACGCTCAGCGAAGATGACAAGGCGCTGGGCGAGGTAGTGGTGATTGGCTACGGCACGCTCGACAAAAGGCAAGTTACCAGCTCCATCAGCAGCATCTCGGCGCGGGAGCTGCCGCAGGGACTTGGCGGCGCAAGCATTGCCAGCTCCCTGAGCGGAAAGGTGAGCGGCCTTGTAATGCACGAAACGGCAAGCCCGAACTCAGCCTTGTCGCTTCAGCTGCGCGGTATGGCGTCGGTTAACGCGGCGAGCGGCCCGCTGGTTGTTATTGACGGTATGCCGGGCGGCGACATCCGCTCGGTTGTTCAGGAAGACATCCAGTCAATCGACATCCTGAAAGACGCCTCGGCGGGCGCTATTTACGGCACCCGCGCCACCGGCGGCGTTATCTTGATTACCACCAAGCAGGCGCAGGAAGGAAAGGTGAAGTTTACCTACACCGGCGAGGTGATATTCAAGAACACTTTTGCCAAGCCGGAGGTGATGACCGCTCAGGAATACTTGCAGTACAAGGGCGGCAGCTACAACTTTGGCGGCGATTACGACTGGTACGACGCTTCCTTAGCCGACAACCCCACCTCGCAGCGCCACGTGGTGAACCTCAACGGGGGCTCGCGCGATGCCAGAATTTTTGCCACCGCCATGTACGAGGACAATCGCGGAACAATGTTTGGCGACAGCCGCGAGGATTTCAGCGGGCGCATCAACGGCGCGTTCAAGTTCCTCGACGGCTGGCTCGACGTGAACACGCATATCGCATACCGGCAGGCCGAGCGGGATCAGGCAAACGCCGGCGCGCCGTGGTTCAACAACCCCACGCAGTCGCCCTACGCCGGGTACCCCTCGGAGGACTGGCCCTACACGGTGAGCATGGTGGCTGCACGCAACCAGCTGTACGACGCAAAAAACATCACCGACAAGGGCGTGGAGGAGTGGTTTCGTCCGGACGTGGAGCTCAAGCTCAACATCCTCCCCATACGGGGGCTGAGTTACAGCCAAATCGTCGGCTACGAAAAGCGCCTGTGGGATCGCAAGCGCTACGAGCCTTCCTATTTGCAGAGGGGCGAAGAGGTAAACCGCTCGGAGCTGGGGACGGCGCTGATTGAAACCGACAAAACCAACCAGCTCAACTCCGAGGGCTACTTCTCTTACGCCGGCGAAGTGGGCAAAGACAACAGAATTAACGCCGTGGCGGGCTTCAGCTACTTTGAAAGGAACAGGGAGAAGTACCACATGAAGAACTACGGCTTTGACTTTGACCCCGTAGGCGTGTGGAATATCGGCAGCGGCTCCTACCTCAACAACCCCAACATCTCGGATCCGAAGCCCGAAATGAACTCCCAAAAAGCCGTTACCGAGCGCCTGTTTGCCCTGTTTGGGCGCGTTAACTACTCCTTTAGGGAAAAATACCTCGCCACCGCCACCATCCGGCGCGAAGGCTCGTCGAAGTTTGCCCCGGACAACCGGTGGGGCACCTTCTACGGCTTGTCGGCCGCATGGCGCCTCTCTGAGGAAGGCTTCCTGAAAGACGTGGAGCCGGTTAACGACTTGAAGCTGCGCTTCTCCTACGGCGTTACCGGCAACGAGGGCACCATTCTCGACGACAACGACTTCCCCGTGGCGTACGGCACCGTTACCTACAAGCCTTCGGAAACCAGAACTATGCTGCCCGACGGCTCGTGGGTGAGCTCCTACGGAACCTCGTACGACAACAACCCCAACCTCGGATGGGAAGAAAAGCACGAGTGGAACATCGGCTTAGACTTCGAGCTGCTCAACCGCCGCCTCTTTGGCAAGGTTGACTTCTTCCGCCGCAACGTGGAAGGCTTAATCTTCCAAACCCGCAACTCTAAGGGGCAGCACGGCGTTTGGTACGAAAACATCGGAACGCTCGAAAATATCGGCTGGGAGTTTGAAGTTGGCGGCGTGGTGGTGGACAGCAAAGACTGGAAGTACACCACTAAGATGAACATCAGCCACAACTCCACCACGGTGGGCACTATGGACGGCACGTCCAACAGGGTCTACTCCGGCAACATCGGGCGGGCCGGCTACACCCACGCTTTGGAGGAGGGCGCAGAGGTAGGCTCCTTCTTGCTTTACAAGTATGCGGGAATTGACTTCAGGGGTAACTTTACCGCCTACCTTCCGCCCGACGAAAACGGCAACGTAGCCGTGAAAGCGCTCGACGGCGACGCCGACGACAGGGAAAAGCAGTACATAGGCAGCTACGTGCCAAAGGCTGTGGTTGGCTGGAGCCACGAGCTGGACTACAAAAACTTGTACCTGCAAATGCAAATCACCAGCGCCATCGACTTCGACGTGTACAACGCCTTTGAGCACGTGAACGGCTTGGTGGAAGGCTCGGCAGGAGGAAGCCAAAACACGCTGCTTGTGGCCTACACGAAAAATGCCCGCATAAAGGGGCGCGCACAGGCCACCAACTACTTACTCGAAGACGGCACCTACGTGAAGATACAGAGCATATCGCTCGGCTACCGCTTTGATTTGAAGAGGTACGCCCAGCTGTTTGACTCGGCAAAGGTGTACCTGTCTATCAACAACGCGCTGCGCCTGTCGCGCTACAGCGGCCCGAACCCCGAAATCGACTTCACCGGCTGGGAAGGCGGCATTGACGACGGCGTAGCTTACCCGCAAACGCGCACGTTTGCCTTAGGAATTCAGCTAACTTTTTAAAAAATAATAATTGTCATTATCATGAAAAAAGCAAAACAACTTAAAGTGCTACTGGCTGCCGGCGCGTTAGCTGCGCTTGGGCAGTGCAGCGTAGAGCCGACTTACTTTTCGGAGGTAACCGATGAAGTGTACAGCTCCGGGGGGGCCTCCACCGAAACGGCTCAAATTGGCGTATGGCAAACGCTGGCTGTGCCGTTTGACCACTTGAGGGATAGAAACGGAAATGTCCCGCTCGTTGCCCTAACGGCGAGCAATACCCTGTCGAGCGACGAAATCCTGATGCCCAACCGCAACGGCGACTGGTACGACGGCGGCTTCTACCTGAGCCACTGGCAGCACAAATGGACGGCATCGACAGATGGCTACTGGGTGGACGTTTACGACGCCGCCGTGATGCAGGGCGTAGTAAAATGCTGGGACACCTACAAAAGGCTTGAGGCCATCGACTTCGACGCCATCGGATTTGAGCCGGGCACTAAGGAATGGATGAGGGCGCAGGTAAGGGCAACGATTGCCTACCTCTACTTAGCCGGCCTTGACCACTTTGGCGGGATGCCCCTCTACAAAACGGTGGAGGAGGGGACTTCTGACGAGCTGTTTGCGCGCTCAACCGACAAGGAAACGTTTGAGTTCATTGAGCAAACCCTGAAAGATGTGCTACCCGATTTAAAGCAAAACACGGAAGCCTTCAACGGATTCTTTACGCAGGGCGCGGCCGCTGCGCTGCTTGCCCGCCTCTACTTCAACGCCCGCCCTTACATAGATGAGGATCGCGATGATGACTGTAAGGCAGTTTGCGAAAAAATCAAGAGCGGCGAGTACGGCAGCTACTACGTTGAGCCTGACTACCGCACCGTTTTCGGCTGGAACAACGAGTACAGCGCCGAGTTTATATTCGGCATTTCCAGCGCCAAGAGCTTCCGCGAGGTTCACGGAGGCCGCCCCGAATACGCAACGCACTACAACACGATGGTGTACCTCGACAACAAGGAGGCGCTGTCGTGGAACGGCCTCTGCCTTTCGCCCTCGTTGGATATGGATGGCAAAAATTACCGTACGGAATCGGGCAAGCTTGGCGGCCCCTTCAAGTTAGGCTGCCCCTACGCCAAGTTTGAAGAGAACGATGTCCGCAAGCAGAACTATCTGTACCAGGGCGGCGGCAAGTACGAGGGCATGTTCCTCGCTGGCAAGCTCATTAACCCTATAACAGGAGGCGTTTGCACAGCCGACGGCACCCGCGAATACCCGATGGGCGACACCATTGCAATGGTTGACCAAATAGCCCAGATTTGCCCTCACAAGACTTACCCGGCCGGACGGTTTGAAGGCGCCATGTTTGCGGAGGAAAACTCTGGCGTGCGCTTGATGAAGCTCTCGCCCATCCCCAACGACGCCGACAATGCAACGCGCTACAACCCCGACGTTCCGCTTATTCGCTACACGGAAATTGAGTTCATGCTGGCGGAAATTGCCTTCAACAAAGGCGACAAATCAAAGGCAGCCGAGATTATCAACGATGTACGCGCACGGTACTTTACCACTACCGGAGGCGACCCGAATCCCGTGCCGTCGGACTTCGACAAGTACCGCCTGGCCGACGAGTGGCTGATTGAGTTCCTTGGCGAAGGGCGCCGCCGCACCGACTTGGTGCGCTGGGGCATGTACACCACCGAGCCATGGTGGGATCACCCCGCCGACGGGCCTGGCCAGGAATTTCGGAACCGCTTCCCGATTTACCAAGATTTTATGGCGGCAAACAGCAAGCTGGAGCAGAACCCGGGTTACTAATAACTAACTAATAAATTTTATGCAATGAAAAGAATATTTTTATTTTTAGCAGCCGGGCTTGCCTGCGCGACAGGCATGGTGAGCTGCGGTGAAGACGACAAGGAGCCGGGCAACGTGCCTTTGACCGGAATTACAGTCGACAGGGAGGATATCTCGGAAAATATAAGGTACGGCGCGGTTGTTGTGTCTAATGTGGTGGTTTTGCCCGTCCCTGCCAACGCTACCGATGTAAATTTCAAGTGGGAATCGCAGGACCCAAGCGTGGCCACTGCAGTAGAAGACGGGCTGGGCATCGGCAAAATCACTGTGCTCAAGGAAGGCGCCACTGTGGTTACGGTGCGTAGCGGAAGCGTGAGCGCTCAGATTCCGGTGGAAGGCTACATCAGCGTAACGCCGCTGGAGGAAATTAGATGGTCGGTAACGCTGAACGGTGAGCTTGTAAGCCAATCGTCTCTTGCTCCCGGCGACTCTCTTCCTTTGCCTCTTAACGAGCCTGTAACGGTAAATGCAACCCCGTATCCGGTTAACGCCAATACTGCCACCGCCGATAGCGTTACCCTTGTTTGGAAGTCAAGCAAAGAGAGCGTGGCAACGGTTGACCAAACCGGTAAAATTACGGTTATCAGCGCAGATACAGCCACCATTATTACCATAAGCTGTGAAGAGTACAAAGGTATTTCCGCAAGTATTCCCGTCAAAGGTGTCGCAGCCGGAGGAAGCTGACGGCTAACGCGCTTGCTGCAGGCTTAGAGCGAGGCTGCCTCAAGAGCGAGGCAGCCTCTCTTATTTGCCGCCGCCATCGCCCTTTTTCCCATTTTACGCGCCCCATCACTCCTCGCTACGCTCGCAGAATTTCCCCCAAAATCCATTTCGCAACAGGCTCAATACAAGTTACATGTAAAAAAGATTGTGGGTTTTGCACAATTTAATATTTTATTTAACTCGCAGGCATCAAAAAAAGTTGTACAATTGCACTTCCTTACTTTTCCATATACTTTATGGTTTGCTAATTGATTTGTTAAAAAAGGAGCGTGCTAAAAATATGCTGCGTTTGACTACAAATATAGCTTCTCTTTTTGCTGCCCTG
>JAIRMD010000022.1 GCA_031258915.1 Prevotellaceae bacterium | reverse complement strand
ACTTACCCATCAACTCAATAAATCCACGTTTAGATATATTTGCCAGCAATGAAGCCTGCCCTGCCGAGAATATTTCGTCTTCGTAAAGCTTTGCCGCTAAGTATACGGAAAAATCAAATGTGGGGAGCGGCCCCATGCCCTGCGGCACGTTTAATGTTACTGTAGGCATATTCATTACGTGATTTTTAATTCATATTTTCAGCTCACAAGCTTTTTGCGCACCTTTTCGAGCTGCCCTGCCACGGAGGTGTCAACGCGAAAGTCCTCAATTTGAAAGATAAACCCGCCACCCAAGCTCGGGTCAACCCGCAGGTCGAGCTCCACCGTGCCGTGCGTGCGCCGCTCCACGTCGTGCCTTATCCTGCCTATCAGGGCATCGGAAAGGGGGGCAGCCGAGGCGAGGAAGACCCGCCCAATTCGGTGCGCGCGGCGGTAGAGGGCAAGGTAGCTGAGCGCAATGTTTTGCAGCAGGGCTTCGCGCCGATTTTCGAGCGCCAGCCGCACAAACCGCCGGTAGCTCTCCCCCGCGCCCGCGCCAACAGCGGCGCACAGCAGCTGCTCCTTGTCGCTGCCCGACGCCACGGGGCTTTGCAGCGTTTCGCGCAGGCGCGGCGTAGCGGCTATGCTCTCCGCGAGTAGCCTCATGCTCTCGTACAAACTCTTGTCCTCGCCGCGCGCCGCCGCAAACTCCAGCAAGGCTTTTGCGTAGCGCTTCGATATAAGTCCGTTATTCATAGTAGTCCAACTCCTTTTTCTTTGGTAGCGGGTAGCCTCCGTTGCGCCGGCAAACATCCAGCACGTCCTTTACCGTCCAGTAAGGGTTTTGCGTGTGCTCGCACCCGTAGTTTTCCCTAAGGAACTCAGTGCCCTTAAACCTTATCAGGTAGTCAACCGCCTCAGGGTCGGTGAGGTGGTACGTCCGCGCAAACTTGTGAATGATAAAAACAAGGTACTCTACTACGTCGTCAACCGAATATTTTTCTGTTGCCTCCAATGCTACTCTTTTTATGCAGGTTGATTACCATTTTTTTGCCGTAACTCCCGCTTCAGCAGCTCGTAAACGTAAGCTGACGATTCGCGGTAGAGACCGGTAGCCTCGCTGACAAGCGTTCCGTAAATCTCCGATTGATATACAATAGCCATTATTTTATCCACAGGCAATTCCTTGCTGTCTTTCGCAAGGCGCTTTACGAGGTCGCCAGTGGTAAGCTCAATCATCACCTTAGCGTAGCTTTTTTCCGGCTTGAGCAAGGCTACGGCAGCCTCCGTGCAGAACGCAAGCTGATGGGTTGCCTCCCTATAGGTGATTCGCCGTAGCACCTCCTCCATGCCGATTAACCCGTGCTCGTAAAGGGCAAACTGAGCGTACATTTTATCGTTGGCAACAGGCCCCTCTACGATGTCATGCTCATGCGCCGGCTGCGGTATGTCGCCGTTGCGATTCATCATCACAAATTCAACCCATTCAACCGAAGGCGCTCCAAATTTTTTTACGGATAGCGCTCCATCTGTCAAGGCGGCCTCGTCAAAGTCAAAAGCGGTTACCACCGGCTCGCTGTTGTCCTTGCTTGACCTGTCTTTTGCCCGCTGCTCGGCGTGCTCCCTAATATCGGTTACGTAGAAGCCCTTACCAAAATCCCTGTAGGGCAGGCACCGCGCTAAGCTAATAGCGCCAATCCAAGCATTGCTCCCGTGGTAAAGCTTCATGTGCGTGCTGGCTTTAGCCGTCCGTTAGCGGCGGTGGCTACGCTTTCTGCGAATGTTCTCCGTTTCTTCGACCATTTGCAGCGCGAAAGTTTCCTGCTGCTCGCGGTCGTCGAGCTGGCGGCGGAGGATTTTTTCCGCAATGTCAATCGAAAGCAGCGCCACCTGAGCGTTGATTTCGCTTAGCGCCTTCTCCTTTTGCAGCTCAATGCTCCGTCGGGCGGCGTCGAGCTGCTTTTCGGTTTCCTCGGTGGCCTTTTGCTGGGCGTTCCGAACGATTTGCTCGCCGTCGGCAATGGCCTTTTTGATGATCTCGGTCTGCCGCACGCGAGCCTCGTCGAGCATTGCCAGCGACTCCTGCCTTACGTTCTCCAGCTTTTTGGTTGCCTCCTCCGCCGCCAGAAGCGACTTGCTAATGTGGTCGCGCCGCTCGCTAACCATGCGCGTGATGACGGGAAAGCCGAACTTTGCCAGTATCCCGAAAACTATCAGGAAGTTGACCAGCATCCAAAACAGAAGCCCGAAATCTGGGGTAAGCAGTGACATAGCGATGCCGAATTAAGAGTACAGTACTAAGAAGCAGAGCACAACGGCAAACAGCGCAACGCCTTCGACAAAAGCCGCCATGATGATCATGGACATGCGTATAGTGCCCGATGCCTCCGGCTGGCGCGCCATAGCCTCCATTGCCGAGGCTCCGATTTTTCCGATTCCGATGCCTGCGCCGATGGCGGCAATGCCTGCACCCACCGCCGCAAATGCCTGCGGAAGGTTGGTTATCTGCAACAATGTTGCTAATAGTGGTAACATAATTTTTTTTTGGTTTTAGTGATTTATAAAAATTGTTTGCTCAAAATAGTATGCTATTCTTGTCCGCTTCTTACGCCGCACGCGGCGCAGCTTTGCGCAGTAACGGCGATTCCCCGTAGGGGAAAAATATCAATAGAAAAACGTGTGCCCTTACTCCTCTTAAATACGAGGTTGACCATTGCTTTGCTTTGCCATGCGCTACTTCTTATGCGCCGCGTGGTGTTCGGGGCGCGAAAGCCCTATAAATACCGCCGATAGCAGCGTGAACACGTAGGCCTGAATGTAGGCTACCAAAAACTCAAGGCACAGCATAATTATTGACAGCACAACGGAGAATGCCGTCATTCCCGCGTTTATGCCAACTCCTATTTTCGCGGTGATGAACACCAAAAGCGTAAACGCAAGTATAACCGTGTGCCCCGCGAAAATGTTTGCCAGCAAACGTATCATCAGCGCGAAAGGCTTCGAAATCACCCCAAACAGCTCTATCAGCGGGATGATGGGGAGGGGCACCTTGAGCCACACCGGTACGTCCGGCCAAAAAATTTCCTTCCAGTACTCGCGGTTGCCGAACAGGTTTACCGCTACCATGGTGCAGAGCGCCAGCACAAACGTAATGGCGATATTCCCTGTGGTGTTGGCGCCGCCCGGAAAGATGGGGATTATCCCCATCAAGTTGTTGATGAGGATGAAGAAAAACGCCGTGAGCAGGTAGGGCGAGTAGCGTTTGTAGTCCTTGCCGATGCTGGCGTGCACAATTCCCTCCTCAACGTCCATAACGAGCATCTCTACGGCGCACACAAAGCCGCTGGGCGTAGCGTTTTTCGGGCGACGCTTGTACCAGCGCGCCGCGCCCAGAAAAAGCGCAAGCATGATGGCGGAGTTGATTGTCAGCGCGAGCGCGTTCTTGGTGAGCGAAATATCCCAGGGTCGGTAGGCTTCGCCTGCCGCGCTTGTTGCCACCACTTTGCCCTCGTGCTTTTCCCCCTTTGCCGCAATGCGAAAGCCCCTGTAGACCTCGCCGTGCGCCAGATGGCGTGACGAGAAAACGTGCCAGCTGCCGCCTTCGGAGCGGGCAATAATGGGCAGGTACATGGAGATGTGGCGCCCCTTGTAGGTGGTGATGTGCCACCAGTAGCTATCGAAAACGTGCTCCGTAATGATGTCGCCTATTGCCAGCTCTTTCTCCCCGCCCTCGCCGCCGTGCTCCTCTGCCGATGCGCATAGCGGCGCAAGCAGCGCAGCCGCTGCAATGCACGCCAAAGTAATATGTTTACCGATATTCATCATTTAACCGTTTACCTGTTAAAGTAATTCATATTTTTTCATCAAAACGTTTGACAATTTTTTGGATGCCTGCTGATTGCGTAAGCTGTTTACTTTTTCTTTTGCTTGACCGTGTGCTTGAATTTCATCAAGGCAAAGTTGATTTCAATGCTTGTCTCGGTATCCGTAACCTGCAAG
>JAIRMD010000129.1 GCA_031258915.1 Prevotellaceae bacterium | reverse complement strand
GAATGTATTTTGAAATATATATTTTATTGCTACCTTTGCATTTTCAAATATACATTTTTAATTTACATTTTTGCTATGGAATCATTACTTGCTACTTACAGAAACCGGATGGAGCAGGTCAGCAATCAGCTTGTGAGATACCTGATGCCGCAGGTTCACTGGGAAGATAGGCTTTCCGGCATCATTGGCGCACGGGGCACAGGGAAAACAACCCTGATGCTACAGTACATTAAGCAGAACCTTGACACGGCAAAAGCTTTTTACGTCAGCTTGGATAACCTTTACTTTGCCAATAACCGCCTTGTGGACTTGGCGTATAAGCTGTGGCAGGAGGGTATTGTTTACCTGTTCATTGATGAGGTGCACAAGTACCCGTACAACACTTGGGCGCAGGAGCTGAAAAATATCTACGATTCCTACCCGGAGGTACATACGGTTTTTTCCGGCTCTTCCATCCTGAAAATCTACGAGGGTAACGCCGACTTGAGCCGCAGGGCTGTTGAGTATGAACTTTTCGGGTTGTCATTCAGGGAGTTTCTGTCGTTTGAGGGCATTAAGAATGTGCAGGCTGTATCGCTGGAGGACTTGCTGAAAAGGCACGTTGAGATTGCCTCTGATGTTACTAACGGCATCAAGATTATGCCGCTATTCAGGAAGTACCTGCAAAGCGGCTATTTTCCGTACTACAAAGAAGGGGTACATTCCTACAAGCGCAAGCTGGTAAACACAGTTAACGCTGTGCTGGAAACCGATTTGCCGGCTACGGAAAATATTGAGTTTGCCTCGGTGCAGAAGCTGAAAAGGCTGCTGGGCATTATTGCCGGGCTGGCGCCGTTTGCGCCGAACATGTCCCAGCTGGGCAGCTACGTGGACATCCAGAGGAGCAACCTGCCGAAGAGCCTGCTGCTCTTGGAGAGGGCAAGGATGCTGGGGCTGCTGCGTGCCAGCGGTAAAAATCTAAGCCCGCTGAGCAAGCCGGCCAAGATTTACTTGGATAACCCGAACCTTGCTTTCGCCTTGGGAAACGAAAATACGAACATCGGCAACTTGCGGGAAACCTTTTTCTACAACCAGCTAAGAACGGTAAGCAGCGTAACAGACGCGCCGAAGGGCGACTTTACCGTCAACGGGCAATTCATTTTTGAGGTAGGCGGAAAAAGCAAATCGTTTGCGCAAATAGCCGACATTCCCGATTCGTTCCTCGCGATTGACGAGGTAGAGGTTGGCATTGGAAATCGCATCCCGTTGTGGATGTTTGGGTTACTGTATTAAGCTGGGGTGCTGTAGAAGGTTGAATTTTACAGCATTCCGGCTTAATTGTTTCCGTAGGCAAGCATAAAAAGTCAATTCTATGTTGCATAAAATATTGCTATTCATCACACTATAAAAAACGCTTAGCATGGTGCTGAACTATATTTGGGTAGGTTTTTTTCTTGTGGCCTTTGCGGTTGCGCTGGTCAAGGCGTTTGCCTTTGGCGATGCCGAAATATTCACGACCCTTATGGGGTCAACTTTTGAGTCGGCCAAGACCGCGTTTGAGCTCTCCCTCGGGCTTACGGGCGTGCTGTCGCTGTGGCTGGGCTTTATGAAGATTGGCGAGCGCGGGGGGATTGTTGCCTTTCTTTCGCGCTTGGCGGCACCTGTTTTTCGGAGGCTATTCCCGGACTTACCAAAAAATCATCCGGCCAACGGCTCTATCTTCATGAACCTCTCGGCCAACATGCTGGGGTTAGACAACGCCGCAACGCCGCTCGGGCTAAAGGCCATGCAGCAAATGCAGGAGCTCAACCCGCAAAAGGACAGGGCAACTAACCCTATGATTATGTTTCTTGCGCTCAACACATCGGGGCTAACGCTCATCCCCATTAGCGTTATGGTTTACCGCGCGCAAATGGGCGCTGCCAACCCCTCCGACGTGTTCCTGCCCATCCTGATTGCCACGTACTGCTCTACGCTTGCGGCGGTTGTTACCGTTTGCCTGTACCAAAAGATTAACCTGCTCAACCGCTCAACGCTGCTGTTTTTTGGGGGGCTTACCGCTGCCGTTGCGCTGCTTACCTTTTTCTTTTCGTCGCTGCCCAAAGACAAGGTTGGGCTTTACTCCGCTTTTGGCGCAAACCTGCTGCTGCTTGCCATTGTTGTGGGGTTTATTGTGGCGGGGGTGCGCAAGAGAATCAACGTGTACGAGGCGTTTGTTGACGGCGCGAAGGAGGGCTTTAAAACCGCCGTTACCATTATCCCGTACTTGGTGGCTATGCTGGTTGCCGTGGGCATGCTTCGTGCTTCGGGGGCTATGGACGCTTTGGTGGACGGCATTGCTGCTTTCTTTGGGTGGATGGGCGTTAACGCCGATTTTGTGGGGGCGCTGCCCACGGCGCTCATGAAGCCGCTGAGCGGAAGCGGCGCGCGCGGCATGATGGTAGACGCCATGAGAACTTACGGCGCAGATTCGTTTACAGGCCGACTGGCATCGACCATACAGGGTGCTACCGATACCACGTTTTACATCCTTGCCGTTTACTTTGGCAGCGTAGGCGTGAAGCACACGCGCTACGCCGTAACCTGCGGCCTGATTGCCGATATGGTGGGCATTGTGGCGGCTATTCTGGTGGCCTACGTGTTCTTTGCTTAAGCTTGCCCGATTTTCTTGCTCAAGAAATCAGTATCCATCAGCGTTTCTTTTTTCCACGTCATTTTTTTGCCAAAGCCGAAGCGATTGTTGGTAAGCTTTGCCCAGGTAGGCTCTAATATCCAAAAAGTGGTGTTGAGCAGCGTGGCGTATGGAAAGCGGCGCATGTAGGCTCGTCGCGCCGCTTTTACCATATCTTCCTGCGGACGGTACGCCAAGCCTTGCAGCTGCAAGCCCTGAATTTTGCCTACGGCTTCGGTTTCGAGCGTAATGTTAGCGCTCACGTACATGTTATGGGCAACGTCGCGGATGTGCTTGGTGCTGCTTTCCGACGAAAATACAAAGCAGCCTTCCTCCTCCATATACACGTAAAACAGCGAGCAGCAGTAAGGCTCATCGTTGACGCATGTGGCCAGCGTCATCACGTGGTGCTCACGGATAAAGTTGGTAAAGAGTTGCGGCATACAGTTCATGTCAATGGCATGGTTGGTTATCCGCATTTGGAGTTGCCGCAGCTTAAGCAGATGAGGCAGCCTTCCTGGTATACGAGCTGCGTTGAGCTGCACGTGCTGCACCGTTCTCCCTGCTTGGCTTCGGTACCGTTGGGGATGTAGCGCTTCAGGGCGCGCTCAACGCCGTTTTTCCACGTGTTGATGGTCTCGCTGTTGAGGTGCAACCCTTCAATGAGGTTGATGATGTCAACAATGGGCATACCGTTGCGCAGCACGCCGGAGATGAGCCGTGCGTAGTTCCAGAACTCCTTGTCGAACATGTACGAAATACCCTTTACCACCTGCGTGATGCCGCGCTTGTCGGTATATTCGAGGTTGTAAATTTTGCCCAGCTCGGGGTCAACCGCCTTTACAATTTGCCCCTTATCCACCGATTTGGGCAGCCAAAGCCCGTCTTCGGTGGCCACGCCGGTAAAGATTTCGTAGGGGTTACCGTTGTACAGGCCGACAAAAGCTATCCACTCTTCGTTTCCGTTTTTGAAGCGAATAATGTCGGCCTCCAGCGAATCCGGGCGCTTGGTGGGCATTTTTTTGTCGCTGTCTTTTTTGCTGTCGGGGGTAATTAGTATGCCGTCGCGCGAGCCGTCGCGGTATACCGTTATACCCTTGCAGCCGCTTTCCCATGCTGTTTGGTATACCTTTGCCACCATTTCTTCGCTGATGTCGTTGGGGAGGTTTACCGTGGCGCTTATGGAGTGATCTACCCACTGCTGCATTTGCCCCTGCATTTTCACTTTGGCTACCCAGTCCACATCGTTGGCGGTTGACTTGTAGTAGGGCGATTTTTCGGCCACAGCCTGCAAGAACTCTGGGCTTGCGCTTGCTATTTCGTCCACGTTATACCCGTTTACTTCGAGCCATGTAACAAACTTGTGGTGCCCTACGGAGTACTCCTCGTAGGCATCCCCCTTTTTATCCACAAAGTCTACCTTTACATTTTTGTCGTTGTGGTTCACCTTGCGGCGGCGCTTGTAGAACAGGCTGAACACCGGCTCAATGCCCGAAGTAGTTTGCGTCATGATGCTTGTGGTGCCGGTGGGGGCGATGGTGAGCATGGCGATGTTGCGGCGGCCGTGCAGCTCCATTTCCTCGTACAGCTTGGGGTCGGCTTCGCGAATACGGTTAATCATCGGGTTGTTTTTTTCGCGCTGGGCGTCGTATATCTTAAACGCGCCGCGCTCTTTTGCCAGCGTTACCGATGCGCGGTACGCTTCTACGGCGAGTTTTTTTTGCTTATCTACCGAGAAGGCAATAGCGTCGTCGCTGCCGTAGCGCAGGCCCATAGCCGCCAGCATATCGCCTTCGGCCGTAATGCCTAAGCCTGTGCGGCGCCCAACGATGGCTTTCTCGCGAATTTTTTTCCACAGGTTGTACTCCACGTTTTTTATATCATTCTGCTCGGGGTCTGCTTCTACTTTGGCAAGAATAGCGTCTATCTTTTCGATCTCGAGGTCAATCACGTCATCCATGATGCGCATAGCCTTGTACACGTGCTCTTTGTAGAGATCAACGTCGAAAGTAGCTTTTGGCGTGAACGGGTTTTCTACGTAGCTGTACAGGTTGATGGCCACCAGGCGGCAGCTGTCGTACGGGCAGAGCGGAATTTCTCCACAGGGGTTGGTCGATACGGTGCGGAAGCCCATATCGGCGTAGCAATCCGGCACCGACTGCTCTATGATGGTATCCCAAAAGAGCACGCCGGGCTCGGCGCTTTTCCATGCGTTGTGGATGATTTTATTCCACAGCTTTTGCGCGTCTATTTCCTTCCGGATTTTTGGCTCGCTCGCGTCAACAGGGTACTGCTGCGCGTATGGCTCGCTACTTTTTACGCACCTCATAAACTCGTTGTCTATTTTCACCGAGACGTTGGCCCCTGTAACCTTGCCGGTTTCCATTTTTGCGTCGATAAACTTTTCGGCGTCGGGGTGCTTTACGGAAACGCTCAGCATGAGGGCACCGCGGCGGCCGTCCATAGCCACCTCGCGGGTGGAGTTGGAGTAGCGCTCCATGAAGGGTACAAGCCCTGTTGAGTTGAGGGCGCTGTTGAGCACAGGCGTTCCGCTGGGGCGAATGTGCGACATGTCGTGCCCCACGCCGCCGCGCCGCTTCATGAGCTGCACCTGCTCCTCGTCGATGCGGAAGATGCCGCCGTAGGAGTCGGCGGGAGGCGTAGCGCCTATCACGAAGCAGTTGGAGAGGGACGCTACCTGGTAGCTGTTGCCAATTCCGGTCATAGGGCCTCCCTGCGGCACGATGTATCTGAATTTGTCGAGCAGCTCAAAGATTTCGTCTACGCTCATCGGGTTGGCATATTTCTTCTCTATGCGCGCCAGCTCGCGCGCCAGCCGCCGGTGCATGTCTACGGGCGTATGCTCGTAAATGTTACCGTACGAATCTTTCAAAGCATATTTGTTCACCCAGTTTTTGGCGGCCATTTCATCCCCACCGAAATACGCTGTAGCATCAGCGATAGCCTCCTCGTAGGTGTACGTTTTTTTCTTGGTTGGTTCCGATGCTTTCAAGCTCTGCTTGCCCGGTGTACCTTTAGGCGCTTTTGCGCTCGTTACCATTTCTTCTTTTTTCCCTTTCGCCCCAATAAAAAATCCAACATTCATAATATTAAGCAGTTAGAATGCAAAAAATAAAGTAATATCTATTAATAGGTAGTAAAAATATTTGAGTGCACGAAATTACAACTTAACTTTCTTGTGAAACGAATTTTGGAGAGCGCAATTATCAACAAAATATTAAGGTGATGGGGTGTAAATGCTTAATATAGCTTTCGGGCTACGAATTTGTCGGGCTGCTACTATGCTTGCTTACCGCTCGCTTTTACCAGCAGCGCTACGGCGTAGGCGGCAACTCCCTCTTCGCGCCCCACAAAGCCGAGCGTTTCGGTGGTGGTTGCTTTTACGCAGATGTTGCCGGCGTCGGTTTGCATAGCTTGGGCAAGGCTTTGCTGCATGGCGGGGATGTAGCCTTTCACCTTGGGGCGCTGCAGGCACAGCACGATGTCGGCGTTGCCCAGCTCGTAGCCTTTTTTGCGCACCATGCTCATGGTGCGCCCAAGCAAAATTTTGCTATCAATATTTTTGTATTCGGCGTCAGCGTCGGGAAAGTGGTAGCCTATGTCGCGCAAGCCGGCAGCGCCAAGCAGCGCATCGCAGAGCGCGTGAATCACCACGTCGCCGTCGGAGTGGGCAACGGAGCCTTTGCTGTGCTCCACCCTGACGCCGCCTAACCACAGCTCCAGCCCGTCGGCCAAGCGGTGCACGTCGTAGCCATTGCCTATGCGAAACGGTAAAGTCATCACTGGCTTCCTTTTTTTAGTAGCGGTTTTTAATCACGGCTACGCTGGTATCCTAAGCTGAAATCGAAGATTAGCGATATGCGTAGCGTGTTCGTCAGCGGGTCGGTTGTCGTAAAAGGGTACAGGTAGGAAATGTCCAACCCCATAACGTTATACCTGATGCCGGCGCCGAAGGTCAGGTAGCGGCGGTTGCCCTTGCGCTTGGAGTCGTGAGAGTAGCCTATGCGCGTAGAGAACATCTCGCGGTAAACGTACTCCAGCCCTCCGCCCGTTACAACTTCGCTCAGCTCTTCCCCCCACCCGTAGGGGGCGTCGTAGAAAGACTGAAACCAGCCCTCCACAAAGCCTACTGCGCTGCTCTTACCCAGCACTATTTTTCCATCTTCGTCTCTGACGGGCGGCGTGGGCACCATCAGCTTGCTGAGCTCCAAGCCCAGCATAACGCTATTGTCGGCATCTACCTGAAAAGTGTATCGCCCTCCCAAGTGAAGGGTTGTAGGAAGAAAATATTTTTCGGCATTTTCTTGGATATACGTTACTTTCGGCCCCATGTTGGTTATGGAGATTCCCCATGCATATTCGTTACTCGCTTGAGTGTTCTGATAGTAAACGCCTATGTCAAAACCCGCAGTGCTTGCCGGCGTAATGGTTTCGCTATCGCCACTTTCGGCAAGCATAAGCCCTCCGGTAAGGTCAGATCGAATATAGCGAGCTGAGAGCGATGCCGACAGGTGGTTGCCAAAGCGGCGCGCGTAGGCTAAATCCATAGAAAATTCGTTAGGGCTTACGTTGGTAATGAAGTGCCCCTCGCTGCTCATAATGTCCATGCTACCAATTGAAAAGTAGCGTATGGAGGCGCTCACGGTTTGCAGGTTGTTAAAGCTGTAGTAGAAGCTGCCGTAGTTAATCCGCACGTCCTCTACCAAAGTTGACAACCACGGCGTAATGGATAAGCCAATACCCATCTGGGACTTGGCAAAGGGATACTTGGCAGCATTCCAGTACTGAGAGAAAACATCGGGCGACGTGGCTGCGCCCATGTCGCCCATGCTGGCAGAGCGGGCATCGGGGGAGATGTTGATGATAGGAACTGCAACCAGAATGGGATTGAAATCCTTACTTGACGTGAAATCCGTACCTGTTGTTTGCGCTGTAGCGCAAAGCGGTAGCAGCAATGTTGCCAGAAGAAGGAGTCGCTTACATGAAGTTGGTAGCATTAAAAGTCGGGTCTTGCATTGGTGAATGGTGAAGGCCATATATTAAAATTATATGGCTGCAAATATAGAAAAAGTATTCAAAGTTGCAAAATCTAATATGCTCAGGGGGTGCATTTCAAATTGTCGCTTTTGCTCAGTTAGCCGGACAGTAGTGGAAAAAAAATTTACAGCTACGTCCTATTCAGCTCAAATATTCCTCTCAGCTCTTTGTTGCTGAGGTTTCCAATCCAGCTCTCGCCGGTGGAGATGGTGAGGTTGGCGAGGTCTTTTTTGCGCTGTATCATTTCGTTGATGCGCTCCTCGAAGGTGCCTTTGGTGATGAAGCGGTGCACCATTACGTTGCTTTTTTGCCCGATGCGGTAGGCGCGGTCGGTGGCCTGCGCTTCCACAGCGGGGTTCCACCAGAGGTCGTAGTGGATGACGTGGCTGGCAGCCGTGAGGTTCAGCCCTGTGCCGGCGGCCTTGAGCGAAAGGATAAGCAGCTTGTCGGTGCGGTTGGACTGAAAAGCCTCCACCGCTGCCTTGCGCTGCTTCAGGGTGCAACCCCCGTGGTAGAATAGCGGTTTGTCGCCAAAGCGCTCGGTGATGAAGTGCTGCAGCAGGCGCCCCATCTCGGTGAACTGCGTAAAGATAAGCGCCTTTTCATTTGCCTCTACAATGCTCTCCAGCTTGTCGAGCAGCAAATCCACTTTTCCCGAAAGGCTTGCATCCAGCACGTTGTTTTTCAGGAACTGCGTGGGGTGGTTGCAAATTTGCTTGAGCGCCAAAATCATTTGCAGCACCAGCCCCTGCCGCACAAACAGCGACTGGCTGTCGGTTTCCTCAATCGCTTCGATGGATTTCATGGCTTCGTGCAGCGTTTTTTTGTATAGCCCGGCCTGCGCTTTTACAAGGTAGGTAAAGCTGTCTATTTCGATTTTATCGGGCAAGTCGCTGATGATGGATTTGTCGCTTTTCAGGCGGCGTATCATGAAGGGCGCCGTTACCTTTTTCAGCTTTTCGGTAGCCGCAACGTCGTGGCGGTTTTGGATGGGGTTGGCAAACGCTTCGCGGAACTCGCTCAGCGCTCCCAGAAAGCTGCGATTGCAAAAATCCATGATGCTCCACAGCTCGCTCAGGCGGTTTTCTACCGGCGTGCCGCTCATGGCAATGAACGTTGCTGCCGGAATGCTTTTGATAGCCTTGCTTTGGGCGGTTTCGTAGTTTTTTATGTTTTGCGCCTCGTCGATTACCACAGCGCGCCATTTTTTCTTTTTCAGCGCATGTGCATCGCTGCGGGCAACGCCGTATGAGGTGAGCAGCGCATCGTAATCGCCGCCCGCCTCCAGCTCCCTTTTTGCGCCGTGGTAAAGCTTTACGGCGAGCGACGGCGCAAACTTTTCGACCTCAGCCTGCCAGTTGGCGAGCAGGCCGGTGGGGGCTATCACCAGCGCTTTTTCCTTTTTCAGCGCGCCGTCTTCTTTGAGCTTCAGGAGCAGGGTAAGCACCTGCAAGGTTTTTCCCAGCCCCATGTCGTCGGCAATGAGGCTGCCAAATCCGGCTTGGGCGTTGCGGTACATCCACGAAAAACCGCGCTGCTGGTAGGGGCGCAGCTGCGCGGTCAGCGCTTTGGGCAGCGGAACTTCCGCCGTGCCGACCAGCTTCTTTACCAGCGCTTTTACTTCGCCGGTGAGGGATACCTTAGCGCCGTAGTAGTCGCTGCTTAGGGCTGTGCGCAGCATTTCGCAAGGCAGCAGCATTTTGTCGGACGAAAAATGCCTGTGCAGCTTGCTCAAGTCGTCGGACGAAACGTAGATGTACCGCGCCTTGTACTTGATAAGCCCTGCGCTGTTCTTCAGTATTGCCTTAAATTCGGCTTCGCTCATCACCGTGTCGCCAAGGGCAACCCGCCACTCAAAGTCGAGCAGGCTTTCCAGCCGCATGAAGCCGGTGTTGTCCTTGTTTTTTTGGCGTATCTGCACGCTGGCTCTGGGGCGCAGTATCTCCCGCAGCGATTTTGGGAGCAGCACGCTGATGTTGAGCAGGTGGATAACCGGAATGGTCTGCATCAGGAACGGCGCAAACTCCGCGTTGCTCATGATGATTTCCGACTTTCCCCTTGCGTTGATGCAGCGGTCGAGGCCGGGGATGAACGAGCTGAGCAGCGTTAGCGATTGCAGCGCCTCAAACCGGATTTTATCGTACTTTTTTATCGTCAGGATATCGCTAAGCAGCATTGGCTTGCTGATGGGGTTTGCGGTATCTCTTACGTTGATGCTTGCGCAAAAATCGCCGTTCTCCAGCTCATCTACCATGATGCCCGGGCGGTACCGCCCCTGCGCAATGTAGTAGCGCTGTAGCCACGCGCCAATGCCGCCGGGGAGCGCTTCCTCGCCGGGTGCGCCGAACGCGTGGTCGGCTCCGCCGAAAAACAGCTCAAGAAAAATATCGCTGCCGCTGCGCTCCTCAGCGAGGCGATGCAGCAGGGCGCTCAGGAATACCGATGACACACCGGTGGCCTTGCCCTTATCCAGCGCCTCTTTTTCGTTCCACAGCAGCAGGGTTTGCGGCAGCAGCGGCTCCAGCTTCTCCGTCAGCGACCGGACATCGCTGCTGAGCATGGCCGGTAGCCACCGGATGTGGTACTGCTTGCTGCCGAGCCTGACTATTTGGGGCGTTACCGCGCCGTTGGCAATCAGGTTGACGGAGTAGAGCAGCAGCGTGTGCAGCGCCGCCACCGACGGCTGGTAATCGTGCAGGCGCGCCGCCGGAATAGCCCACAGCACCGGAATAAACTCCGCGAGCGAAATGCCCGCTTGCCTGCCGTTGAGCAGAACGGTTGGCTTGCTTTCGTCGCTTACCGACAGCTGTATTTTTGTGCGGTGGGTAATAATGCTCTCAGCCACTCCCCCTCCGGGCGCTGCGCGCTGTAAGGCGGGCAGCAGGCTAAAAAAATCGCCAAGCGAAGCTTTGCTGGCGAGTATGCGCAGGGCGTTTTTGCAGGCTTTGCGCAGCAGCAGCGCGTATTTTTCCCTAAAGTTTCCTGCCTGCTGGTAAAATACCGGCGCGTCGGGGAGTAGCTGCACCAGCGCATCGGCGATGGGGGTGAGCGTAGAAAAGTTGACGGAGCGCAGCGCAGCCTCGTCCGCTACCGGAGGCGCAGCCGGCGGCTTTTGCTTTGCCGCCGGCTGCGCCTCCGGCAGCCCAAGCGCCTCTGCAAAGCTGGGGACTTCGGCTTGCCCGGTGGACACGTGAACGTCAACCTTTGCAAGCTCCTTTGGCAAATCGACGCTATGCAGCCGGAAGATGAGGAAAGGGTTGTTGTCTATTTCGGCGCTGAGCTTGTAAACCACCGCCGCCAAATGCTTGCAGGGCACCGCCACGTCGGGGCAGCTGCACTCCATGCCAAAGTCGCTCCATCGCCGCGGAAAAACCCGCAGCCCTCTTCGCTCCGCAATTTGCAGCGCTTCGGGGTCGAGCTCGCGGTTGAGCAGCTTTGAGATGATGGCGGGCTTCTCTGCAAGCCCCTCAACAAGCGCTTTTACTTCTTTTTCGGAAAACGACGGGACGGTAATTGCTACTTTGTAGGGGCTTACCCGAGTTCCCTGCACCCTTGCAGAAATGGCATTGCCGTGAATTTCAAGAGATTTTACGGCGCCCTTTTTAGCGTATGCGCTTCCGCGGGGCAGGCGGTTGCTGTTGTCAATGTGCGCCAGCGAGTTTAACCATTGCGCTCCCCACCAGGTCTTCCCAAAAAAATTCGCCATAATTTGTGCTGTTCGTTGTTATTTTTATGCTGCTACTGCAAATTTAAGGCCGAAAGCCACGCATTTTCAAACGCGGATATTTCTTTGAAAAAACACCCGCAACACTCTATTTTGGACTGAAACCCAATGTGATAAGCAAATTTCTATAGTTCGCCACAGCACAGTGTGCATTTTTTTATCCGCCGCAAAGGTAGAAAAAAAATATTTTTTTTTTCAAATATTTTGCTTGCCAAAAATTCTTTGCTACCTTTGCGCTGTAGTAATTTGCCTGCGGTAGGGCGCTAAGTTAAATTTTAAGTAAATTTATGCGCATATTGAGAATGCCTTTTGCCCCGCAGGGCAGGGCAGGGACAAAAGACGCTATTTTTCAACTCTTGATTTACATGTATGCTACATTATGAGCGCTATGAAATCTCTTACCCTGAGCTCAGGGCTTACGAAGCTGCTTACGAGGAGTAACAGCGGTCGGCGATTTTTGCATGTTCGGCGCACGCCGGCACCTAACTTCCAGCGCGTGACGGT
>JAIRMD010000115.1 GCA_031258915.1 Prevotellaceae bacterium | reverse complement strand
GTTACCACAATCTCCTGCAACATTTGGGCGTCCTCTTCCATCACCACGTCAATGCGGGTGCGGTGGCGGTATTCCACCTCTACGGTTTTCAGGCCTAACTGCGAGAATTTTATTTTCGTTTCCGGCACAGCGTTTCTGGGAATACGCAAGACATACTGCCCGTTTTTGTCGGTCATGGTGCCGTGGATGTTTTTCCCCACCGACACGTACACGCCCGGCAGCGGCAGCTTACCGGCAGCATCCGTTACCACGCCTTCTATGCTTACCATCTCCATGGTTTGGGCTGAGGTTGGGGTTTGGGCGCATACGGGCGATGTTATACCCCACGCCACGCACCACAATATCAGTATTTTTTTCAATATCAAATCAGGTTGTTTAAAAAAAGATGCCTGCAATGTATATAAGTATAGAAATTACAGGCATCTTTTGTTTGGGAAATGTCGTTAGTTGCAAGCTCCCGGATTAGCAGCAACCGTTTGGGTCGTTACGGTTACTGTCCATCCCTCTTCACCAAAATGCTCTTTGGAAGTTACATCAAAGTTAATCGCGGTGCCTACCTCCGGAAGTGCGTCATTTAGCTTTAGCGCCACATATGTCCACCAACCCGGATGATCCGAATCTTCAGTTGTTCTGCCTTCCATGTGTTCACTAAAATTGCCTGCCAAAAAGCCAAAATGGCTATCGGTGCTACTGTCATAAGCTCTTGTTTCTCCGTTATTCAATTTTAATACTACGAAAGCTGACGGAACTTGTCTGCCATTTGCATTATTCCGCCAAAATGAATTGGCACTGCATCCGCCAATATTCGACTTTAATTCAATACCCACAACCTCAGTAGGCGCTACATATTCCACATCCACATACAGCCTTGCTTGCGGAAGCGTTTCATCAGCCAGCACGCCCTCCAATGTGTTGTCTTTGTAGTAAGCCACCACATAGCCACTTGTTCCGGCAGTCCCATCCAAACCGCCTGCTTGCGGAACGCCACTGGCAGCCATAGTTATATAGTCGCCTGCGCCTATTCCAACCCTGATATCCTCCTCACCGAAATCTATCGGCGAGATGGTAAAGTAGGTGGCGTTGAAAAGGCGATGTCCTCCTGTTGTTTGCAGCACGAGCTTATTGCCTTCTACAAGTCCGTCTATTTCCGGGTCAACCGAAATCACCGGCGTGAGCGCCGGCTTGCCTGTCATCTTTATGGTATAGGTTAAGGTATCGACACCCACAACCGAAACTTTCAGCAGGCCTTCTCTTACCGTGCGCACTCGGCCTTCCCCCTTGTTCAGGGCGTCGGGCACCCGCACACCTGTGGCGGCGGTAAGCGTACTGCCATTCACGCTGTAGGCTGTCAAGGAAGTATAATCCCCACTGTTTTCTGCGTAGTCGGGCTGCCGTTCCACTTCGTAAACCAGCATAGCATCGCCGTTTTCCGGCTGCTCCACGCTAAAAATTGTGCTCAGGTCAAGCGTGCCGTTATAGCTTATTCGTAGCGTGTCGTCGGTTTGGGTTGCGGCAACCTTGATTTCCGACGGCGTTTCCAAAGCGTTATTGTTATTGTTATCCTCATCGGACTTGTCGCAGGCAACAAACGCTAACGGCAGGGCGAAAGCCGCCGCCGCAATTAATAGTATAGATTTTGTTTTCATTTTAATTTATTGTTGTGATTGTTTTGTAATTGGTTGATTGCTAAATTTGTTTTTCTTATTATTTGTTTATTTTACGTTGCTCTAAAGTTGATTTTGCTGAGGTGTGAAAATATCGCTACGGTCCGTTACGGAGATGAATCGGAGGATCTCGTAAAATAGTGTGAACAATGTTTATGAAGCGATTGTTGAGAAGAAAAAGAAAAGCGCGAAGGCGGTTGTATGGAAAAATTACGTATATTACGCGCGTGCGAGACGTAACTTGCTGAGCACTGTGTGTGTGTGTGTGTGTGTGTGTGTGTGTGTGTGTGTGTGTGTTGATGCGCTGTGTACGCACACAGCCTCATGCCCTGCCTGCGCTGCGGCGGCAGAAGGCGGCGCTATACCAATGCTATTTATGGCGAGTGCGCGTGGCATAATCAAGGCATTTTGTTTTTTATAAGTAATCGGCCAAATCTGTAAGTAAACTTTGTAAAGGTGCACATTTTTTCCAAGCCCTGCATGTTAATTAGCAATAACTTTCGTAAAATGCAAAGTAAAATATTTTACTTAGTTAGTCAAATCATCTATGCATTAAGCAGCTACACTTTTTCATGCTTTAAAAATTTTTGCCTGAAAAGGTGGGGTTTTTCCTGCGATTTGGCGATTTTTTGTCCGCTTTGCCCGCAGATTTTTTGGCTTTGCCTCCGCAGATTACGCAGGTTTTGCAAGAACCTGAAAGGGCGTAGCCCATTAGCGTAAGGCTGCAGCGCTTGTCGCTTTGCTCTTCAAGGTATGCTTTCGGACGATAATGTCCTTGTGCGTGGTGGTAGAACCCATATCGTGAAGTACACCCGAATGTGGCAAAACAGCGCTCGCTTCTTTCTCAAGCTCAATTTTTGCCTGAGAAATAGCTGTAGCGCTGTTTGCCAGAATCAACCCCACACCTCTTGCGTGGAAAGGGTTTCGCCCTGCTTAGGTGCCTCCCTCATTTACCGCACCGCAAACGTTTTGGCATCGTACAGCCCCTGCCCAATGCCGGAAATCCGTAGGCCTACGCGGGCGTACAGCTTACGGTGCTCGGTGAGGTCGCCAATGTCCATCGCGATGGTGTGGCTGCCGACATCCGTACCGGAGGTTTCCTTTTTGACGTGCACCTCGCCGTCGAAGCCCACAAACTGTGTTTTGTTGACCATCAGCGCCACTTCATCAATACTTCGTCCTGCCGTTACTTCCGTAATGCTGAACGTGGCCGTGAGCGTTGTTCCGTTCAGGCTGTAGGTAGCAGCGCCCAGCGTGTAGTAGGGTGTAACCGGAAAATCGACACTGGCGCTTCCGTTTAAATTTATGACCACCGAATCGGTGTTGTTTACCCACGGACCGGTGTTGTTGCGCATTTTCAGCACATACTCGCCGTTGAACACCTTAGCCGCAAAGCTGCCGTCCGATGATACATTTACGCTAATGGCATCGGCTTTGAGCGGGTAGCTGGGCTGCCACAGCTGTAGCGTTACCTGCCCGCGGGACCCCATTACGCCAACAGGGTTGCCGCTACGGTCTACCACCTTGCCGGTAATCTGCGCGTCTGGCTCGTCGTAGTTGTCCAGTGCGCACGCTGCAAGCGTAACGGCAACAGCGGCAAGCGTTGCCCACAGCGATGTTTGTAGTAATACTTTTTTCATGCTCTTTTTCTTTTAAAAAATTTCTGATGCTAAAATGGTTTACTGATACGGGTTTCTCACCAGCTTCGGGTTCTTTTCTAACCACCCGTTGTCGAGGAAGTTGTAGTAGTGCCGGAGCTGGAAGTTGTGCCTGCGTCCGCTGTACGTCCAAGTTGAGGTGTTCACCTTGTTGAATACCCACTTCCCGTTCTGTGGATGTCCGGGGCTTTTAATCCTGTAGGGGAACAGCCCGTACTTAACCGAGGTGTTGACGTCGGCCGCCGCGCTTTCGTTGTGGGTGGTTACATCGTCGGTGAGCGTAGGCGTTCCTGTTTCCGGCCATACGACGTGCGCCCTGCGCCAGCGCTTCAAATCCCACCAGCGGTGGTTTTCGTACGCAAATTCCACGCGGCGCTCCTGCTCAATGTCGGCAAAGGTAACGGACGTGAGCTGCTGTATGCCCGCGCGGTCGCGCACTATGTTGATATATTCCGTAGCCTTGGTTTGATTATTCAACTCCATGGCGGCTTCGGCGGCAATGAGCAGCACCTCGGCGTAGCGCATGCGCACGAACCACATGTCGCTTCCGGCGCCGCGCGTAAAGGCCGAGGGCTTGTAGTCCATAAACTTGCGGATGTTAAAGCCCGTGTTGTTGTGGGTTGCGCCATCGCTTTGGTTAGGCCCGTCGATAGACACAACCTGATCCCCGTCATCGTCTACAGTGCCCACCTGTCCGCTGGTGGTAACAATCGCCCATGCGCTGCTATCGCTATCCCACTTCATTTGCCCTGCCTGATAGGTAATGGGGGTGCCGTTCCAGTCGGCGCCCGAGTAAATCACCGAGCCGTAGAGACGTGCATCCTTATCGGCAAACAGCTCTTCCGGGCTGTCGTAGTAGATATAATCGGAGCCGTCGGTGTTACGCGTTTTCAGCGTGCCGTTGCGGTCATTTTTGTATTCAAACGCTTCTACCAAGTTCAGTATAGCGGTTTCGCGGTTGGCATCGGCATCCTGCGCCATCGACAGCGGCCCGTTGGCGTTGGTAAAGCCCGTGCTGTTTCCCGGCACGATATGGTCTTTTGCCCAGATGACCTCTACTTCGGCGCTGCTTTTGTTGCACACGGCTTCGTAGAAATTCACGCCCTTGTCGGCCGTTTCATTGTAAAGGCGATACTTGCCTCCGGTAATGATTTCCTGGGCCGCAGCCAGCGCTGTTTGGTAGTAGCCGTCGGCCTTGGCGGAGGGAATGCCCACCGCGCCACCTTCCGCAGCGGTGTAGTCCGACGTTTTTATGTCGGGCGTTACCGAGCTGCCGTACTTGGCGATGGAGGCGGCGTAAATGGCGGCGCGCGCCTTGAGCGTAAGGGCTGCCCACTTGTTGGCGCGGGCAGCGTTGCGGGTAAAGCCATCGGGCAACATGCCGGCAATCTCCGTACATTCGCTAATCACGTAGTCGTACAGCGCGGCTTCGGTGGAGCGCGGCAGCTGTAGCGCCGTGATGTCTGTCCCGCCGGAGTACTCAAACACTTCGTCGCCCACAAGCGGCATGCCGCCCATGCAGCGCCCCATGTTGAAGTACGTCCACGCGCGGATAAAGCGCGCTTCGCCCTCCAGCTGGTTGCGGTAATCGTCGCTCAGTCCGGCGGATGCCTCAGACCTGATGCTGGCCAAAAACTGGTTGATGTGGCGGATTAGCGTGTAGTCGTACACCCTGAAAATATCGTTGTTGTAAGGGCTTCCCCCCCATGTAGATCCTCCGGAGCCGGAGTTGGCAGCTTCGTCGGTGGCCATGTAGGATTCGTGGTCGTCGATGCGTTGCCCCCAGTCAATCCTGCCGTAGTAGTTGGCAAGCACGGCGTTAATCATATTTTCGTCGGAAAATACCTGCTCGTCGGTGAGGATAGATTCCGATTCGCGGTCAAGAAAATCTGCGCAGCCCGCTGCCGCTATCAGGGCAGCCATGCATGCTATGTAGCATATCTTTTTCATGAATAATCTTCTTTAAGTGGTTAAAAATAAGGATTAAAATGTAAGGTTCACCCCAAAGTTAATCATCCGCAAGGTGGGGTAGTGCACGCCGCTGTTGCCCACAATTTCCGGGTCTATTTCCACCTCGCCCAGGTTGTCGATGCTGAACAGGTTTTGCATGAGCGAGTAAACCCTCACTTTCTCCATGCCCGCCCTTTTTGTCCACTTCTTCGGCAGCGTGTACCCAACTTCGAGGTTTTTGAGCTTGAGGTAGTTCACGTTCAGAAACCAGAAATCGTTGTTGCGGTAGTTGGAGTGGCTGCGGTTTCCGTCAATCACCGTAGGGTATTTTCCCGGAATCAGGGTGCTGTTGGGGTCGGTGGGGTCGCTCAGCCGCCACTGGTTTTCGAGGTAGTACTGCGGGTTGTTGCCACCGTCGTGGAATGGCTCACGCGCCTCCCACTCCAAGAAGTACGAGGCAAAGGCGGCACCGGTAAAGTCGGCGGCAATGTCAATGCCTTTCCACTCAAGGGATAGGTTGAAGGCAAAGTTGAGGTAGGGCGTTTCGCCCTCGCGGTAGCCAATGGGGCGCTCGTCGTACTCGTCAATGCGCTTGTCGCCGTTGAGGTCGTCGTATATGAAGTCGCCCGGGCGCAGGGTGCGGTTGCCCTGCCCGTCAATGTCCACCGGGTAGCCGGCAATTTCCTCCCAGCTCTGGAACTGCCCCAGCACGTGGAATCCCCAGCGGTCGAGGTACGAGTAGCGATGCCACTGGCTGCTGCGGTACTCGTGCCACGAGTGGTTGAACTCTTCGTTGTAGCGGTACCAGTCTATCATGCGGGCAAAGGTAAAGTTTCCGCCCACGCTGTAGCGCAGGTCGTCGCCAAGCACGCCAAGCTTGTCGCGCCACGCGAGCGCGCCGTCCACGCCGGTGGTTACGTTGGAGTTCAGGTTTTCGTAGGGCAGCTCAAAGCCCATTTCGGAGGGGATTCGCACGTCGTTGCGCCGCGCCGACAGCCCCTCCATGTTGCGGCGGAAGTAGTCGAGCTGGGCGATGAGCCGACCGTTGAGCATTTGAAACTCAAAGCCGGCGTTGAGCGTTTTTGCCTCCATCCACGAGAGGGTAGTGTTGGGCAGGTTGCGTGGCTCCGCGCCTACCACGTACTTGCCGTCAATGGTGGCACCGCCGCTGCCGTAGTTGTAGCCGCTCATGTAGTCAAAGGCGCTGTAGTTGCCCACGCCGTCGTCGCCCGTCAGCCCGTAGGATGCGCGTAGCTTGAGCTCGTTCACGTAGCCGTCAACGGCAGAATTTTTCCAAAAGCTTTCCTGCGAAATGCGCCACCCCACCGAGGCCGACGGGAAGAACCCCCACCGCTCTTCGGGCTTGAACTTCCACGAGCCGTCGTAGCGTGCCGAAAACTCAAAGAGGTACTTTTCGTCGTAGTTGTAGTTCAGCCGTCCCGCGTAACCTAAGCGAGCTTCGGTGCGCTTGCCCTCGTCGGTGAGCTCCAGCAGCGTCGGGAATCTCATTAGCGTCAGCGCGTTGGAGGCGGGAGCATCGTGCAGCCAGAGGCGGGGCGTTTCGCGCAGGTAGCTTTCGGCCACCAAAAAGGCGTTAACGTTGTGCTTTTCGGCAAATTGCTTGCTGTAGTTCAGCTGCACCTGCGTGTTAAACTCCTCCACGTTGTTAATTTCGCGCTCGCGGTAGGGGTTGGTCATGTTATGCACCACCGGATAGGTATCGGTAGCCTCGTCGTAGCCGTAAAGCTTGTAGGTGAACTCCTGATTGTCGAGCCAGTGGTGGGCAAAGTAGTAGCCGAATTTGCCCTCGGCCTTCAGACCGGGAAAAATTTCGTACTCGGCGTTGAAGTTAAGCTGCATCACGCGCCACTTGTCGTTCACGTGCCCCGAGCGGTCGTAGCTCAGCATCCCAAAGTTGGTTTCGGTTTGCTGCGTGCGTGCGGGGTAGTTGGGGTTATCATTGGCAAACGGGCGCTGGAACGGGAGGTTGCGGTAGATGGCAAACAGGGCTTGCCACTGGTCGTCGCCGCCGGGCACGCCCGGGTGGTCGCGCTCCTCGATGCGCCCGTTGAGGCTTGCGCCTATCCGTAGCTTTTTGGTAACGTTGGCGTCAACGTTCATCTGGGCGTTGGTGCGGTAGAAGCCGCCGTAGTTCACAATGATGTCGGTTTGCTCAATGTGGCTGAGCGACACGTAGTAGTTGATGTTCTCGGAGCCGCCCGAGGCGTTGCCCCCCACGTACCACTGCGGCGTAGTGTTGAGCACGTAGTCGTACCAGTCAAACGGCACGTAGCCCTTTTCGGTGCCCGCCGTCCACTTGGCCAGGTCGTCGGGGGTGAAGCGCGGCGTGCGCCCCTGTATGGCGTCCGACTGCATGTAGGCGCGGATGTAGGTAGGCGCGTCAGCCGGCTCAGGGAAGCGGAACATGCTTTGCCAGCCGTAGTTGCCGTTCACGTTGAGGCTGTGGGCATCGCCGCGCTTGCCACGCTTGGTGGTAACCACCACCACGCCGTTGGCCGCCCTCATGCCGTAGATGGAGGCGCTGGCATCCTTCAGGATGCTGATGGACTCAATGTCGTTGAAGTCAATATTGTTGAACTGCCCCTCATCCTTCTGCACGCCGTCGATAACGTAGAGCGGCGTGCCCATGTTGCGGATGTTGATTTTGGTGCCCGAGCCGGGTCGCCCGTCGGTTTGGCGGCTGTTGACGCCCGCCAGCTTGCCCGTCAGCGCCCCCGACGTGGTGGAGGCCGCCGAGCGCGAAATGTCGTTGGCGCCAGCAGACGACACCGCGCCCGTGAGCGTAGCCCGCTTCTGCACGGCGTAGCCGGTAACTACAACCTCGTCGAGCGCCAACTCGTCGTCGCTCAAAACCAAGTCGATTCGCGCACGCCCGGCGAGCGCCTCTTCCCTCGTGGCAAGCCCCATGAACGAGAAAACGAGCACCGCATCCGGCGGAGCGCCAACGGTGTAGCTGCCATTCACGTCTGTCATAGCGCCAATGGTGGTGCCCTTGACCACAACGCTGGCGCCGACAACAGGGTCGCCGTTACTGTCGGTTACCCTGCCCGAAACTACCGCATCGTTGGCCAGCAGCAGCGTGGGTAGGCACGTCGCTGTGAAGGCCGCCAATGCGAAGATCTTCAAATTTTTTTTTGTTTTCATGCTGCTATAATTTTAATTTTGCCTACTTCTGGAGAGGGCATCGGCATTCCCTTTGCTGCTCTTGCCCGCAGATATTTCTTTGCCCACAACATGCGCAGATTAGGAGGTGAAAAAATCTGCACATGCTGCGGACAAAGTATTGGGGGTGTAATCTGCGAAAATCTGCGTAATCTGCGGACAAAATATTGGTTGAGAAATAACCTGTAGAAAGGAGTAAAAGCCGCGCAAATCTGCGCAATCTGCGGGTAAAGTAAAAAAATGAGCAGCCGCTCTTGCTGCGGTTGCCCATCAAAGTAAAAGTTGAAAACTATTGTGGAAGTTGAAAAATTTACAGGTGCTGCACACGAGCCTACATTACGTAACTCATTGAGCAGTGTGTGTGTGTGTGTGTGTGTGTGTGTGTGTGTGTGTGTGTGTGTGTGTACGCTGTGTACGCGCACAGCCTCATGCCCTGCCTGCGCTGCGGCGGCAGAAGAAAGTGGCGCTATACCAATGCTATTTATGGCGAGTGCGCGTGGCATGATCAAGGCATTTTTGTGTTTTTATAAGTAATCGGCCAAATCTGTAAGTAGCCCTTGCAAAGGCTTTGCAAAGGTGCACATTTTTTCCAAGCCCCGCATGTTAATTAGCAATAATTTTTGTAAAATGCAAAATGAAATACTTTACTTAGTTCGTCAAAACATCTCTGCGTTAAGCAGTTACACTTTTTTATATTTCAAAATTTTTTGCCTGAAAAGGCAGGCAGGCAAGCGGCAAAGGTAACCGTGAAGTAACCATGGGCAGATGAGGATAGCATAGCTCAACGTTTTTCCAAAAAGTTTCTTTCTTTTTTCGTCAAGCTGCCCATTCCCTTTGCCGCAATCTTATCGAGAATCCGGTCAACCTCCCGCTGCCGCTGCTGCCGGCGCAGGTTGTACGCAATCTCAAAATCGTCAACCGCAGCGCGGGGCTGCCTGCGCTGCTTTCTGCAAAAAATATTTCTTAAAAACGAAAACAAGGTAAGGTTGGGTGTATTTCAAAATCCAAAATTCGGATAGCCTCATTTATAGCTTTGATTTCAGCTGTTTCTTTAACTCGTCAATCAGCATATCTCTTTCGCTAAGCGCTTTTTTATCTTCGTCAATGATTTTGTCTTTTTCGCCAAGCGCTTTGTCTTTTTCGTCTATGATTTTGTCTTTCTCGTCAATGATTCTGTCTTTTTCTTCGATGATTTTATCCTTATGGGCAATGAGGCGCTCTTTATCCTGAAGCTCCTTCATTAAATCATCCTCCAGCTCCATTTCCCGCTGAATCTCCTCGCTCTCGGAGGCCATCCGAAG
>JAIRMD010000157.1 GCA_031258915.1 Prevotellaceae bacterium | reverse complement strand
AAAAAAATTGGCGCAAGCAAGGGCGTTTTATCCCGTGCTTTGGCCAATGGTACGGATATTCAGGCGAAGTGGTTGCAGCGAATAGTTGAAAATTATCCCCAATACAGCTCCCGCTGGCTCCTCACCGGGCAGGGGGCTATGCTGCGGGGCGAGGCCTGCCGGCGCACGCCGGAGGCCGATTGCGATTGCAGCATCCTCAAGGAGCTGTGCGATACGCAGCGCAAGCTGATAGTCTCGTACGAGGAGCTGCTGGAGAAAAGAAAAGCACCCGGCGATGGCTGAGAATTAAGAGCGAAGCGCCAAAAATTGCTGCCGCCAAGCTGACGGCATTAACGTAATCTCGTTAGGCTCGCTGGGAAAGTAAAAGGCCTTGTAAATCTCGCGAATTTCGCATACCTTTGCAGGCTTTTTTTATTCTTTTTTTTTGAGCTATGAACATTCGCAACATCGCCATCATTGCCCACGTTGACCACGGGAAAACGACGCTGGTGGACAAAATTATCCTGACCGGCAAGGCGCAGCGCGAGGCCGAGAAGCAGGGCGACCTCATCATGGACAGCAACGACCTCGAGCGCGAGCGCGGCATCACCATCCTCGCCAAGAACGTGTCGGTTGTTTACAAGGGCGTGAAGATTAACGTAATAGATACCCCCGGGCACGCCGACTTTGGCGGCGAGGTGGAGCGCGTGCTCAACATGAGCGACGGCGTGCTGCTCATCGTCGACGCCTTTGAGGGCACCATGCCCCAAACCCGCTTTGTGCTCCAAAAGGCGCTGGCGCTGGGCAAAAAGCCAATACTGGTAGTCAACAAGGTTGATAAGCCCAACTGCCGCCCCGAGCACGTGCAGGAGCAGGTGTTCGACCTGATGTTTGCCCTCAACGCCAGCAATGACCAGCTCGACTTCAAAACCATATACGGCAGCGCCAAGAACGGCTGGATGAGCGACGACTGGCGCAAGCCCGCCGTCGGCATCACCGCCCTGCTCGACTGCATCCTTACGGAAATTCCCGCCCCCGCCGAGGTGGCGGGCACGCCGCAGATGCTCATCACCTCGCTCGAGTACTCCAGCTACGTGGGGCGCATCGCCGTGGGGCGCGTGGCGCGCGGGGCGTTCAGGCCAAGCACCGCCGTGTCGCTGGTGAAGCGCGATGGCGCGGTGGTGAAAACCCGTATCAAAGACCTGATGGTGTTCGACGGGCTGGAAAAGGTGAAGGTGAGCGAGGTGAAGTGCGGCGACATCTGCGCCATGGTGGGCATCGAGGGCTTCGACATTGGCGACACGGTGGCCGACCCCGAAAACCCCGAGGCGCTGCCCACCATCGCGGTGGACGAGCCTACCATGAGCATGCTGTTCACCATCAACGATTCGCCGTTTTTTGGCAAGGAGGGCAAGTACGTAACCTCGCGGCACCTGAAGGAGCGGCTCGACCGCGAGCTCGAAAAAAACCTCGCCCTGCGCGTCTCGCCGGGCGAAGGCCCCGACCGCTTTGTGGTGTTCGGGCGCGGCATCCTGCACCTGAGCGTGCTCGTAGAAACCATGCGGCGCGAGGGCTACGAGTTTCAGGTGGGGCAGCCCAAGGTCATCTACAAGGAGGTAGACGGCCACCGCTGCGAGCCGATAGAAACGCTCACGGTGGACGTGCCCGAGAGCCTGTCGAGCAAGGTCATCGACATGGCGTCGCGCCGCAAGGGGGTGCTGCACGGCGTAGCTGCCGTTGGCGACCGCAGCCGGCTGGAGTTCGACATCCCCTCACGCGGGCTTATAGGGCTGCGCAGCAGCATGCTCACCGCCACGCAGGGCGAGGCCATCATGGCGCACCGCTTCAAGGCCTACGAGCCTTACCGGGGCGAAATAGAGATGCGCATCAACGGCTCGTTAGTCGCCTCCGAAGCGGGCACGGCGTTTGCCTACGCCATCGACAAGCTGCAGGACAAGGGGCGGTTCTTCATCTCCCCGCAGGACGAGGTGTACGCCGGGCAGGTGGTGGGCGAGCACACGCGCAGCGAAGACCTCACCATCAACGTTTGCAAGAGCAAAAAGCTCACCAACGTCCGCGCCTCCGGCTCTGACGAAAAGGCCGTAATCACCCCCGCCACCATCTTCTCGCTCGAAGAAACGATGGAGTACATTCAGGAGGATGAATACGTGGAGCTAACGCCAAAATCCATCCGCATGCGCAAGATTCTGCTGGACGAAAACGAGCGGAAGCGCAAGGCAAAGGGGAACGGGTAGGGGAGGAGAGAGGAGTATTTTAACCTTTTTTGTGATGCTACTACTTGGCAGCGGTAGCGCCGTTAAGTTTTTGTATTAGCTTTGCAACCGTAAATAAATAGCAGCAGCCTCAAGATGTTGCGCTATAAAATAATTTTACGATTGTACCCTATGCCGGAAAAACTGAAAAAAATACTTAAATCATTAGTTGTTTGGTACTTGATAAACTTAATACTACCGATTGCCGTGCCGGTTTTTTTTCTGTGGGCGTGCAGCTACCCTACAGGGACAAGCTATTCCTTTTACGAAATTTTTATGGAGCTACTGCGAAACGGGTTCTACATTTTTACAAGTACATTGCTGGTTGTCAGCATATTTCAGGATTCGGAGGTGGCAAAAAAAGAGGTGGAGTGGTACGATAACATGGCGCTATTCGGCTTTCTTTTTGTAGTAGGAATTTTGTATATGTCTGATAACCCGATAAATAAAATATCAAAAACGTTTGACTTTAAGAATGAGTTTGAAACCGTCAAAGGTATATTCCTGTTCGGAATAATTTTTGCCGGGTACATGAAGCTCAAAATTCTTTGGCATCAGCAGTATAATGAAGGGATTACTAAGTCACTAAAGAGAATAATAAATAAATACGCAGTACTATGGAATTTATAAAGTTTATTGCACCCTACTTGCCCTACGTGGTCGTTGCGTACATACTGATAGAATGTCGCTACGTGCTGTTGCTTTTATACCTCGTTGTTAAGAAAAAAATAGCCGGGTGGGTTGCGCATGCACCGATTGACGGTAAACATTCGGCTGCCACCGAAGCCGCCCCCGCCCCTGCCCCCGTAGCGGTTGGGGTAAACCATGCGTGCCAAAATTTGTTGCAGGCTCCCGCCCTGAGCATTTTTAGCGTATGCCTGTCCAACGAAGAGAAAGAATTTGACGACGAAAAAAGCAGGGCGAGATTTGATAGCGAGTCGGTTAACGATACTTTTTCCGAGCTATTAGGGGACGAGTAAACAGGTCAGTAAAATGGAAAAGTATACGCTACGAACTTTTTCGGAGGAGCGGAAAATTAAGGAGTCGAAGAGGTTTGATACTTTAGTTGCAGGGTATGAAAAGTTCTGTGCACATCTGCTATCTCCTCAAACAAGGGCAATAATTTGCCTGAACCGGGCTATCCTTTCCGGAATGGTGCGCTCCTACTTTGACGATATTGAGCGGTTTAAGGAGTATACCGGCTCCGAGCGAGCCGACAGGCATAAGCAAGCGGCCTACACCATCAAGTGGATTGCGAAGCTAAAGCCCATCCAAATCAAAATTGACGAAAAGGAGGATAAAGTATACGAAACGGCCTCGAAAGAGTTGCTGGAGGTAAACGCCAGATTTGCGGTTTACGCTGGCATCGTCCTGTTTCTTGACGAGCGAGTAATCCCGCTTGTGTCCAAAATGGTTTTAGAGCATTTGGTGTACGCCGCCATGTTTCGGGGTATATCGGGGCACCAGCTGGCTTTTTCTATGTACTTGATGGAGCGGGTGGTAGATTGCTACTACAGAGACCCGAGCAAAGAATTTAAGATGTAGCCGGCTGCTTTTACGGCAGCCGAATCCTTCCTTCCTTATCTTTTCTTTCCGGCGGAGCTTTCCGGCAAAAACCCTTAGCTCTTAACGCTTAGCTCATATCCGGCCAGCTGAAACAGCTTGAGGTCGAAGAGCGGCGCGGCGGCGATGAGGTGCTCAACGATTTCGGACTGTATGGCTTCGTAGCGCTTAGTGTCGGTAACGTTGGCAAAGCAGGTAACCTCGAGGGG
>JAIRMD010000092.1 GCA_031258915.1 Prevotellaceae bacterium | reverse complement strand
GGGCAGCAGCGCGTTCAGAAAGCTGATGAGCAAATTCTTGTGCTCGCCAAATATCTTCTTGAACGGCAAATCGTTTTTGGGGTCTAAGTAGCGCGCCATAATCGTTTTTTTATGTGCTTTTGTTTACGTACCAAATGTCGCCGTAAATGTAGCGATTTTTTGCGTCGCTGCAAAATTTATATGGGAGAAGGGGTGCATTTCAAATCGTCGCCCAAGCAATCTTTACGGGATTACTTGGGCGACGATTTGAAATGCACTCATCGAAAAAAATAGCTTGTAAATGCACTGGCAAAGTTGTATCTTTGCCCAAATCTTTTCGTGAAATTATCGGGAAGAAAAAACTTTAAAATCAAACAACGTTACTATGGCAACAGTCGTTATTATGCCCAAGCAGGGGCAATCGGTAGAGAGCTGCATCCTCACGGAGGTTTACAAGAAAAAGGGCGACAGCGTCGCGGTGGGCGATTTGCTTTTTACCTACGAAACCGACAAAGCTTCGTTCGAAGAGCCGGCGCAGGTGAGCGGCGCGGTGCTTGAGGTGTTCTACAGCAACGGCGACGAAATCCCCGTGCTGAGCAATGTAATGGTCATTGGCGCCGAGGGCGAAAGCATTGCAGAATTTGCCCCGTCTCCTGCCCAGTCTCCTGCTCCGGCAGCAGCAGCAGCCGGTAATGCAGCCGCTACGCGGCAAAAGGAGAAAGAGCCAGCGCTCAGCGCTCAACTCTCGCCTCCCGATTCCCAAGGCGTTTCTCCCCGCGCCCGCGCGCTGGCGGAACAGGAGGCCGTAAGCGTACTGGCGCTACGCGGAACAGGACCCGGCGGCCGCATCATAGAGCGCGACGTGCAGGCCGCTGCCGCCTCGCCCAAAATGACGCCGCTGGCCAAAATCATCGCCCGCGAAACCGGCACCGTGCCCGCAGGCGAGGGCAGCGGGCTTGCTGGCAGGGTAAAGAGCGGCGATTTGGTCGCTCCCCAAAGTAGCGCAATCTACGCCGCAGACAGCGAGGTGAAGCCGCTAAGCAACATGCGCAAGTTGATTGCCAAAGCCATGCACGCCTCGCTGCAAAATTCCGCCCAGCTCACCCACCACCTCAGCGCCGACGCAAGGCGCATCATAGCGCTGCGCAAGGCGGTAAAAAAAGCGGTGGACAGCGGCTACCCAACCAGCATTACCCTCAACGACATGGTGTGCCTCGCGGTCATCAGGGCGCTGAAAAAATTCCCGCAGGTCAACGCGCACTTTCTGGGCGACAGCGTCCGCCTGTTCAGAAAGGTACACCTCGCGCTGGCGGTCGACACCGAGCGGGGGCTTATGGTGCCGGTAGTCAAAAACGCCGACGACCTGTCCATACATGGCTTGGCGAGTCAGCTCAAGGCGGTTGCTGCGGCCTGCAGAAAAGGCTCCATCGACCCCGACCTGCTGGCTGCCGAGGCCGCCTCGTTCACCGTTTCCAACCTCGGCAGCTACGGCGTGGAGGTGTTCACGCCCGTCATCAACCTGCCGCAGGTGGCCATCCTGGGCGTTAACGCCATCGTGCCGCGCCCAAAAGACTTGGGCGACGGCGTGTACGGATTTGTTCCCCACATTGGGCTTAGCATCACCTACGACCACCGCGCATTAGACGGCGGCGAGGCTACGCGATTCCTGAAGCAGGCGGCAGAAGAAATAGAGAATTTGGATTTTGAATTATAAACATTAAACGGTTTGAGCTAAAATGAGCACTTTGCACCCACGTGATACGCCCTAAAGGGCAATGCGCAAAGCCTGCCCGCGTGCAGTATAAGTACAATTATTCATAACCCGTAACTAAAATTTTTATGTTCGATTTAGCAATCATAGGCGGCGGTCCTGCGGGCTACGTAGCCGCCGAGCGTGCCGGAGCCAAGGGGCTTAGCGTTGCGCTGTTCGAGAAGCGCGAGCTGGGCGGCGTGTGCCTCAACGAGGGTTGCATCCCCACCAAAACCCTACTCTACAGCGCCAAGGTTTACGATACTGCCGTTCACGGCGACAAGTACGGCGTGAACGCCAAGGATGCCACCTTTGACTTTGGCAAAATAGCAGACCGCAAAAACAGGGTGGTACGCAAGCTGGTGGCCGGCGTGAGCGCCAAGATGAAAGCCCACAAGGTTACCCTTGTCAAGGGCGAGGCCGTCATCAGGGGGCGCAGCGCGGGCGGCGTTGAAATCGCCTGCAACGGCGAGCGCTACAGCGCGGCACATTTGCTCATCTGCACCGGCTCTGAGGCGCTTGTGCCGCCCATTCCGGGAATTAAGGAAGCTGGCGATATTATCCTCACCAACCGCGAAATCCTTGCGCTCACCGAGCAACCAAAGCGGCTGGTAATCATCGGCGGCGGCGTGATAGGCATGGAGTTTGCCAGCTTCTACAGCAGCCTCGGCACGGAGGTTACGGTGGTGGAAATGCTGCCCGAAATTCTGGGCGGGCTTGACCCCGAACTGAGCGCCTTGCTGCGCGACATCTACGCCAAGCGGGGCGTGAAGTTCAACCTCTCGTGCAAGGTAGCCGAAGTCAGGGGCAACGAGGTGGCGTACGTCGGAAAAGAGGGCGCGGCGGCAAGCGTAGCAGGCGACAAGATACTTGTGAGCGTTGGGCGCAAACCTGTTACGGGTGGACTGGGACTGGAAAATCTTGGCGTGGAGCTGACCAAGGGCGGCGGCATCAAGGTTGATGAAAAAATGCGCACCAACATCCCCAACGTTTACGCCGCCGGCGACGTTACGGGGTTTTCGCTTTTGGCGCACACCGCCAGCCGCGAGGGTGAGGTGGCGGTGAACAACCTCACCGGCCGCCCCGACACCATGCGCTACAGCGCCATTCCGGGGTTGGTGTACACCAACCCCGAAATAGCTGGCGTAGGCCTTACCGAGGAGGCCGCCAAAGCCGGCAACGTTGCGTACAAGGTGGCCAAGCTGCCCTTGACGTACGCCGGAAGGTTTGTGGCCGAAAACGAGGGCGGCGCAGGCCTCTGCAAGGTGCTGACGGGCGCTAAGCACGGCGAAGTGCTCGGCGTGCACATGCTCGGCAACCCATCGAGCGAAATGATTTACGGCGCGTGCATGGCCATTGAGCAGGAAATGACGCTCAAGGAGCTGCAGGAGGTGGTATTCCCCCACCCCACCGTGTCGGAAATCTTTAAGGAAGTTGCGTTTTTGTAGAAGCTTGGGGTGGAATCTCCAAAAAAATCAATACCTTTGCTGCTTTCCTAATCGCCATATTTAAGCCTGCATCAACCTTACTTAGCACTATGAAATGAGCGACAGAATACCCATCATCATGGCCGACAACCAGCCGCTGACCCGTGCGGGGCTGCTGTACTTTATCCGGCAGATGTCCGGCAGCAGCGCTGTGCATGACGCCACCGAAAAAGCGGAGCTTATCCGGCTGCTGACGCAGCGCCCAAACGCGCTGGCGCTGCTTGACTACACCCTATTCGATTTTACGCAGGCGCAGGAGCTTATCAACCTCTGCGCGCGGTTCTCCGCGGCGCACGTGCTGCTCATATCGGCAGACCTTAGCAGCTCCTTTGTAAAGCTGGTCTCCGTAGGTACCACCAACACCAGCATGGTGTTTAAGAACAGCGCGTACACAGAAATCGCCGACGCTTTGCTGGCAGCTTGGCGCGGAGAGCGATACCTTTGCTCACACGTGCAGGAGTTGCTGCATCTACCTGAAGTACAGTACGAAAATAATCCACTTACCAAAACGGAGGTGGAAATTCTCAAGCTTATTGCGCTTGGCAAAAGCAGCAAGGAGATTGCCGCCATGCGGTACCTTAGCCAGCACACCGTGGCATCGCACCGCAAAAATATTTTTCGCAAAATTGAGGTCAACACCGTTTATGAGGCAACCCGCTACGCCATGCGCATGGGCCTGGTAGACATTGCTGACTACCAGATTTAGCCATTTTTTCTAATCACATTTTTCTAACTGTAATAGCGTAAAAAAACATGAATGAATTGAAAATTTTAAATCGTGCAGCGGATAACATCCGTATTTTGGCGGCAGCTATGGTAGAAAAGGCCAAATCCGGGCATCCGGGCGGCGCTATGGGCGGCGCTGATTTTATTAACGTGCTCTACTCAGAGTTTTTGAGCTACGACCCCAGCGATGCGGCATGGGTTAACCGCGACCGCTTTTTCCTCGACCCCGGGCACATGTCGCCCATGCTGTACGCCACGCTTGCGCTCTGCGGCAAGTACAGCATGGACGAGCTGGCCGCTTTTCGCCAGTGGGGAAGCCCCACGCCCGGACACCCCGAGGTGGATGTGCAGCGCGGGGTGGAGAATACTTCCGGCCCGCTGGGGCAGGGGCACACGATGGCCGTAGGCGCCGCAATTGCCGAGCGATTTTTGGTAGCCCGATTCGGCGAGTGGATGAGCCACAAAACCTACGCCTTCATTTCGGATGGCGGCGTGCAGGAGGAGATTTCTCAGGGTGCCGGACGGCTGGCCGGATACCTCGGCCTGCACAACCTCATCATGTTCTACGACAGCAACGGCATTCAGCTCTCCACCGAAACAAGCGCGGTAACGGCCGAAGATACGGCAAAAAAGTATGAGGCATGGGGCTGGAGCGTTATCGCCATCGACGGAAACAACGCCCTGCAAATCCGCGAGGCGCTGCAAAAAGCTAACGCCGAGCGGGAGCACCCAACGCTGATCATCGGGAAAACCATCATGGGCAAGGGTGCCCGCGCTGCCAACGGGAGCAGCTTCGAGAACAAAACCGCCACGCACGGTATGCCGCTGGGCGAAGCCGGCGCTTCATTTGAAGAAACCGTCAAAAACTTGGGCGGCGACACCGCAAATCCGTTTGCGATTTTTGACGAGGCGGCCAAGCTGTACGCCGACCGAAAAGCGGAGCTGAAGAAAATTGCCGCCGCAAAAAAGGCGGAGCAGGCAGCATGGGAAAAAGCCAACCCGGAGCTCGCCGCGAAGCTAACGCGCTTCTTCTCCAAAGAGGCGCCAGCGGTGGATTACGCAGGCATTGCGCAGAAGGAAAATCAGGCGACGAGAGCGGCATCGTCAACGGTGCTGGCGGCGTTCGCAAAGAGCGTGGAGAACATGGTGGTATCCTCCGCCGATCTGTCGAACTCCGACAAGACCGACGGATTCCTGAAAAACAGCAAGGCGTTTACGCGGGGCGATTTTTCGGGGGCTTTTCTGCAGGCCGGCGTGAGCGAGCTCACCATGGCCTGCGCGATGAGCGGCATGGCGCTGCACGGCGGCGTTATCCCCGTGTGCGGCACGTTCTTCGTCTTTTCCGACTACATGAAGCCGGCGGTGCGGCTGGCCGCCCTCATGCAGCTGCCCGTAAAGTACGTTTGGACGCACGATGCCTTTCGCGTTGGAGAGGACGGCCCCACGCACCAGCCGGTAGAGCAGGAGGCGCAAATTCGCCTGATGGAGCAGCTCAAAAACCACCACGGCCAAAGCAGTATGCTCGTGCTGCGCCCGGCGGACGCGCAGGAGACAACGGTGGCGTGGAAGCTGGCGCTGGAGAATACCGCCACGCCAACAGCGCTCATCCTGTCGCGGCAAAGCATCAAAGACCTGCCCGCGGCGAGCGGCAGCCGCTACGCGGAGGCGCTGCAGGCGAGACGAGGAGCCTACGTGGTGCAAAAAGCCCAAACCCCCGACGTGGTGCTGCTTGCCAACGGATCGGAGGTCGCCACGCTGGTGGACGCTGCAAAGCTGCTGGAGGAGCGCAGGAAGCTGCGCGTACAGGTCGTTTCGGCGCCCAGCGAAGGGCTGTTTTTTGGGCAAGACGAAGCCTACCGCGAGGAGGTAATACCGGCAGGAGCGCCGGTGTTTGGCCTCACCGCAGGGCTGCCCTCGACCCTGCAACGCTTAGCTGGCGCCAACGGAACGGTGTTTGGCCTCGACCACTTCGGCCTCTCCGCCCCCTACAAGGTGCTCGACGAAAAATTCGGGTTTACCGCCGAAAATGTATTTGCGCAGGTGGAAAACCTGCTGCTATCAACAAAATAAAAAAAGGCGTTGCTACAGGTACTCCAGCGCTTTTTCGAGCTGCACTCCGTGCGAACCTTTGAGCAAAATCAGCCGATGCTCTATCTGGTTACTCTTCAGGTACTCGCACAAGGCCGTGCTATCGGCAAAGCTAAGGCAAGTCTCCTTGGCGAGGCTGGAAAAGCATTCGCCAACTAAGTAAACATTGGCCAGCTTTTCTTGCTGTAGCAACCGGAGGATTCGCGCATGCTCGCTCTGCGCATCCTTTCCCAGCTCTAGCATATCCCCCAAAATAAGCAGCTTGTTCCCTGCGCTAAGCTGCGCAAAGTTGGACACAGCAGCTGTCATGCTCGCAGGGTTTGCGTTGTAGGTGTCAACAATGATGGTATTGCGGGCTGTTTTCAAGAGCTGCGAGCGGTGGTTTTGCGGCTCGTAGGCTTCCACCGCTTTGCGAATATCCTCTTCGTCCACTCCAAAGTAACGCCCCACCGCCACAGCAGCAAGCACGTTGGGGACGTTGTAGGCCCCCACCAGCTTGGTGTGCCAGGTATCGCCGCCGGGCATGTGCAAGCTCAGGAATGGGTTGCTGCCGCTTCCGGCATCCACGTGCACGTTGTTTTCGCGCACGCCGTACGCTATGGTATGCTGCACGCCGTGCGCTTGCAGCATGTCCTTCAGGTCGGCGCTATCGCTCAGGCAAAACACCTGCCCCTGCTGCTGCGCCAGGTAGGCGTAAAGTTCACCCTTGGCTTTTTTCACGCCCTCAAGCGAGCCAAACCCTTCGAGGTGCGCCTTCCCAACGTTGGTTATCAAACCGGCGTTAGGCTGCGCAATGCTGCACAAGCAGGCTATTTCGCCCGGATGGCTGGCGCCCATTTCCACAACGCCCAGCTGCGTATCTTTACCCATGCCGAGCAGGGTGAGCGGCACTCCGATATGGTTGTTGAGGTTACCTTGCGTAGCAGCAACGCGCAGCTTGCGCGCAAGCACGGCGGCCAGCAGCTCTTTGGTCGTAGTTTTACCGTTAGTGCCGGTTATGGCTACAATGGGTAGGCCAAGATAGCGACGGTGATATGTGGCCAGCTGCTGTAAGGTTTGCAGCGCGCTATCTACCTTTACGCATGACGACCGCCTGCCAACGTTTTCGTCAACCACTGCGTATGCAGCGCCCTGCTCCAACGCCGCTGCTGCGTATTCGTTGCCGTTAAAGTTGCTACCCTTGAGGGCAAAGAAAATACAGCCCCGAAACACTTTGCGGCTATCGGTGCACACCCCTGCAGAGGTCAAAAACATGCTATGAAGCTGAGCTATATCTTGCATTTCACTTATACTCAACGAGTCAATCATTCAAAGAGGTACATAATGCTTTGCGGCTTAGCTTACCGGCATATCCGCCGAACAGTAGTGTAAAAAAAACGGCTCAAAAAAATTTGAACCGTTTTTTCCTCTAACTAATGGTATTATGAAGAAAAATAAATAGCAATTTTTGTAAGCTATCACTTTCCCGATGATGGCTTCGGCTTAAAATTGGCACCTCCAAGGCGATCCATTGCACAGCGGAAGCCAATATCTTCCTTGGATTGCCCTTCGTCAAGGAAGCGGCGGGTACCAGGGCTTAGCCAGTATACCCTGTCCAAAAATGAACCACCTTTGTACACCCTTGACTGCTCGTTCACAAGGCTTGTCATTCCTTGTCGTTTTTCGCCCTCCCCCTGGTAATACATCTTATTGGAGTTGACAGTTTCTTCTTTTTTGTCCATATCTTCTTCTCCTGTATTTACGGACGAAAGCATATCACCATCTCTATAGTTTCGATTATCCCCCACTAAATAGTTCGGCCTGTTGTTAACATACCCCACAGTATCTCTCTTCAGCCGCCCCAAGTTGTCCTTAATAGGGCGCCCTTCTTCGTCTTTGGCCCACGTTGTATAAATATTACCGCGAAACGGGCGTGCATCCTCTACATCTTCAAACGATAAGGTGCGATATACATCAAGCACCCACTCATTTACGTTACCAGCCATGCAGTATAACCCGAAATCATTAGGCCAAAAAGAGGTAACGGGTAGGGGTTGCGGAGCGTTACCGTCGGGGTTGCTTGCTATACCCATCAAGTCGCCACGTCCTTTTTGGAAGTTGGCCATCAGCTGACCTTGGGTAGGGCCTTCTTTTTGCTGCCTCACACGGTTACCTTTCCACGGATAGATATCGCGTCCGCTCAGCACACCTGTTTCAGTGTTGCCGATAGAAGCGATTGCCGCGTATTCCCATTCAGCTTCGGTTGGAAGGCGGAATCTGGGGAATAGTATACCGTCTTCATACCTTACGGGGCGTCCCTCAGAGGATCTTCCTGTTATATCCGACAAGTTTCTCTTTACCACGCCGGTGTATTCATTTGCCAAATAGGCATCGGTATTGAAATTATCGGCATCTTTTTGATCCAGCACGTTCAAATCTAAAACTCCTGCATTAATCAGCGCAAACTCATTTACACGGTCGGTACGCCACGCACAGTAGTCATTGGCTTGCAGCCACGAAACTGCAACCACAGGATACTCGTTATACGAGGTGAACCTGAAGTAAAACTCTACGAATGATTCATTGTATCCCAAAGGTTTGCGCCACGCTAAAGTATCGGGAAGCGCCTGTCGAACTACTTCGGGATATGAAACGTACACCATCTTCAGCCAGTGGATGTATTCGCGGTAATCAATGTTACGAATTTCGGTAGCATCAATGTAGAAGGCATCAATGCTTACGCGGCGCGGGGCATTATTCCACTCGTAAGGAAGATCTTCCGCTATTCTACCCATGGTAAAAGTACCACCCGGCACAAAAACCATACCCGGAGGTGTGGGCTGCTCGTACAATTCATACACCTCAAAAGCACCAAATTTGGGGTCGTTGTACTTCCACCCCGTAACTTTTGATGCACCCGAATGATGCACTCCTCCTCTGGTAGCGCATCCCACAGCTACCAATCCTAAGGAAGCAATGAATAATCGCAAACAAAATTTCATGGCCATCATCAAAAAAACGTTTACTTACTAACTAAAATATACTCTATATCAACATTAAAAATTACTTGCACGGGAATATAACCCTGCTATCAGGGTGCTATCAAATCAAAAATCAAAGTTACCGCTTATTTTGAACATTAGCGCTATATGCAACCCTAATATTTTGTTATAAATAGTTAAAGTAAGGCATACTCTGTATTTGGCGACCGGTATTGCGATTCGGAAAATAGCTGTTTTTAGGCTGATGTTTAACCTTGAAGAATATCGAAACTTCGTGAATATCAGGAGAATATTTTCGCATAACGTTGCTTATTTTGCCAAAATCGAATGAGTAAACAACCGAGAACAGAGCGGATGAGTATGCCACGCAGGCAGAGTAAAAACCTGCTTCTGCACCGGAATCAAGGCCTGCTTTGTAAAAAAAACCGCCGGAAAAATTTTTTAGCCCCAAGTAGCCGCCAAGCGCAACGGTCTGGTATGCTCCCTGCCGGCTGTAAACAGCGTTTGGCGAAAACATCAGCGCATTTTCGCTGCTGCGGTAGTACACGGCGCTACGCCCATGCAGCGGTATGGAAATATTGCAACCTCCGTGGAGGGTGAGCCTGCGTGGGGTGGCAACGGCTTGCCCAAGCACCTCGCCGTTGGGCGCCTCCATGAGGTTGTGCA
>JAIRMD010000086.1 GCA_031258915.1 Prevotellaceae bacterium | reverse complement strand
CCCGTAGCGGTTCATTCCGTACACATCGCCGGAGAGCAGCTCTACCACCTTGTTCCAGCGGCGGATGTCGTCGAAGCGGACGGCAAATTCGCAGTTCAGCTCCACCCTGCGCTCACGATGGATAGCTTCCCGCATGTCGTCCTGACTTGCAGGCACCGGAATTTGAGTCGCTACGTCAGTCCCGTAGGTCGGTATCCCTGCCCGCTCCCTGATTTTGTTCAGGTACAAGAGTATGTCCGGGTGCGAGGGATTACATTCGTTCAGCGCTTCGGCGTAGTTCAGGTAGGCTTCGCCTAAGCGGTAGAGGATGCCCGGGCGGTAAGGATAAGTTCCGTTTCTGACGTCAACGTTGGGGTGCACCCTTTTGCGAAGCAAGTATCCGTTTTCGGGCGAATCGTGGTTTCCGGGGTTGTCTGCGCCGTTCAAGAAAAAGTTCACCTTTCGGTTGCCTATCCTGTGCCACGCCTCGTTGAATAGGACAGAGACGTAAAATCGCGGCTCGCGGTTGCAGTACATCATGTAGGTGCCGGCATTGGTTACCGGATTTTCGTCATTGTTGCTCGATGCGCCCTGCGCTTCTATCCACTTGGTTTTGCAGCTGTCGTTTTTTGTAGAGAAGCCGGACTCGGAGTAACCCGACTCCGCGTTGATTTTTGGCGATCCGTCGGGGTTATAGCCAAGTATGGGCGGGCGCCCGTTGCTCATAAAGAAGGCATCCACCAGCGACTGCGTTACGCCCAGCCCCCCGTTGCCCGAAAGTCCGTTAGGCGTGGCGTGCTTGTTATGCTCAGACGTAACGTTATCGAAGGGGCGCGCAAAGAGTATTTCCTTGTTCCCCTGGTTGAACTCTTTGTAGGACATGTTGCTGTATGACATGAAGGGGTCGATGGAGCCGTCGGCATTATACTCGTAGTAGAGCGCATATCCGTTGTCATGCGCCAGGTCGATGAGCTCTTTGCAGGCTTTGGCGGCGCGCTCCCACTTTTCGGGTTCGTACTTGGCGCTGAAAATATGCTCGCCTTTGCTGTTTACGTAGCTGGCGTACTCTACCCGCTGGTTGCCGTTAACCAGCGGGCTTGCCGCAAAGAGCAGCATTCTTGCCCGCACGGCCATGCACATCACCGAGGTGGCGCGGCCGTACTTTCGGGGTTCGTTGTAGTATGCGGGCAGCTTGCCTGCGGCGCTTTGCAGCTCGGCGTCTACCCAGTCTATCACCCTGTCGTAAGGCTCCTGCCCTATCAGCAACTCTTCGACCGGCGTATCAAAGTCCGACAGCCATGTTTGCAGCGGTATGGCGCCGTAGGTGTTCACCAGCAGGTAGTAGTAGTAGGCAATCAGGAACCGGCACTCGGCTTTCATCAGGTCAACTTCTTCCTGCGTAACGCCCTGCTCCACGTTAGCCTTTACGTTGTTGATGAAAATGTAGGCCGCCCGTATCCTTGCGGGGAACTTCTCCCAGTAGTTGCCCTCCCACGAGCTTTCGGAATTCCAGTTGCCCGCGAGCTTGGGAATGTCGCCCCACCCGCCGTACGCCGCCCAGCCGCTATTGGCCAGGTAGTCATCAGCAAATATGTCGTAATGCTTCATTCCCGGTTTTTCCCAGTACGGGTCGGGTATCGCGCTGTAAACTCCCGCCAGCCAGTCTTCGGTGCGGGTTTTATCGCGGAAAACCATGTCCATGGTGAGCTCATCGTCGGGCGCTTTGTCCAGATAATCGCACGACCCGCCTGCCAGCAGCGCCAGCAGCGCCGCAAATGCTATATGCTTAGTACTATACTTCATAGCAATACAATTTTAATTTAATTCTTATTTTTTAACTACTTAAACGTGATGTCGAGGCCAACGGAGAACGACCGCATGATAGGGTAGCGCAATCCGTTGTTGCTTGGCGTATCTATTTCCGGGTCCCAGAGCTTGAAGTCCGAAAAGCACAGGAGGTTAGCGCCGCGCAGGTAAATCCGCGCATGGTTTACCCATACCCTGCTCATCCAGGTTTGGGGGAAGGTGTAGCCCACCTCCAGGTTTTTCAGGCGCAACATGCTCATGTCTTTCAGCCACCAGGTGGATTCCTGCGCATTGTTCGCGTTTAGCCCGTAGTGGAGGCGCGGGTAGAACACGTTCTGGCTTGGGTTTTCCTCCGTCCATGCGTCGCGGGCGTTGCTGTAGATGTTGCCGGTAGTGCCCATGTTCGAGCCCGGAATGAAGTCTGCGCCGCGCCCGATAATCCTGTCGGTAAGCGCATTTCCCTGAAAGAGGAAGGCAACATCGAGCTGCCTGTAGGTTACGCTTGCCGCAAAGCCATACACCAGCTGCGGGTCGGTGGTACCCCCGATGGCCTTCCGGTCCATTTCGGTAATCACGCCGTCGTCGTCCATGTCTACGTACTTGATGTCGCCGGGGTAAACCCGCGCAGTAAATTTGTGCACGGGGATACCCTCCTTGAGCATACCGGTTTCCAAGTCTTCGAAGTCGTCTTCGGTAAACAGCCCGTCGTCCACCAGCCCAAACAGCTGGTTGACGGGTTTGCCCATCGCCGAGCGCGTTGTTCCGCGCACGCCATACGATTCGTCCCTTTCAATGACCTTATTGGCCGCATAGGTGGCGGTAGCCCGCGCGGTAACGAGCCAGTCGCGGCCTATTTGCTTGTTGAGGATAAGCGTGGCCTCTATCCCCTGGTTGTCAACTTTCCCGAAGTTGGCGTACGGCGACGTCGGGAAGCCGGCGGAGTTGGGGAAGTTGTTCCGCTGCATAAAGATGTCGCGCCGCTGCTCCTTAAATACATCCACCTGTAGCTCCAGCGCCCTCCAAAGCTCCAGCTCCAGCCCCAGGTTGGTTTTGGCCACCGTTTCCCACGTCAAGTTCTCCACGCCGATGTCGCCTTCTCGCCGCCCGGCCCTGTAGAACTCGGCGCCGCTGGTGCCCCACGTGTACCCGTCGGTGTCGCCTATGGTGGTGATGTAGGCAAACCGGCGGTCGAAGCTGTCATTACCCGCCAGCCCGTGCGACACCCGAAACTTTACTTTCGAGAAAACACGTCTGACGGGAGACATAAACGTCTCCTCCGACATTACCCACCCTGCGGCGACCGAAGGGAAAAACCCGAAGCGCTGCCCCTTGGCAAAATTTTCGGAGCCGTTGTAGCCAAAGTTAAATTCCGCCACGTACCGCCCGCCGTAGGTATATGAGGCGCGTCCGGCCAACCCCTGCGTGCGGAAGGGCACTTTTGCGCCGTTGTCGAAGTTCTTTTGGTTGTAGAGCAGCAGGCCGCTCACCGCGTGGTTGCCGAACGTACGGTCGTACGTCAAGTTGGTTTCGAGGTAGAGGCTGTTCTCGCCGTACTCCCCAGAAGCTTCGTGCCCCAGAAACTCCTGCCCGTCCGAAAGGATGCTCAACAGCAGCTTGCCCGTTTCGGGGTCTCTGCCGGTGGCAACGTTGTAGTACTCCACCGATTTGCTACGCTTTAGCGTGGTGCTGGAGTAGCTGTCGAACGAAAATATGCCCTTTGCCTTCAGCCCTTTGATAAGCGGAATATCCTGCTCTGCCGTAAATACCGATTCTATTTTAGACTGTGTGTTTTTTTGAAATCCGGTTTGCGTAGCTCTTACCCAGGGGTTGTCGCGATTGTTGCGGCGGGGAAACTCTCCGGTCGAGTACCGCGTGGGGTGAACGTATGGAGGCGTAGAGAAAGCGCTTTCAAACAATGCGTCGATGCTCTCCGGCGGCGCCGTCCGCCCCTGTAGGTATCCGCCGATGTTGAAGCGCAGCAGGGTGGTAGGGCTTACGTTCACGTCTACGTTGGAGCGCATGTTGAAGCGATCTACCCGTATGCTCGAGTTCCACTCCTGCTGTTTATCCCGTTCAAGAATACCGTTTTCGTTAAAGTGGGCAAATACAAACGAGTATCGCAGCTTTTCCGAGCCGCCGTTGATGTCTAAGGTTGTCCTTGTGTTGGAGGCAAAGTCTTGGGTGATAGCGTCCATCCAGTTGACATCGGGGTAGAGCTCGGGGTCGTAGCCCGTGCGGTATTTTTCTATCAGCGCGGGGTCGCGGAAGTACTCCCCCGCATCCTGCATGCGGATGTCGTTCAGCAGGCTGAGGTAGTCTGCCGAGTTTAGGAACTCGGGCAGCTGCACCGGCTCTGTGATGGCGTGCTCTACGCTCACGTTCACCGTGGGCTTACCTATTTTACCCCGCTTTGTGTTGATGAGGATAACGCCGTTGGCGCCGCGCACCCCGTAAACGGCGCTTGCCGCGGCGTCTTTCAGCACGCTGAGCGTTTCGATTTCCTGAATGTCGATGTTGTTCAGCGAGCGCTCAATGCCGTCAATCAGCACCAGCGGATTTTTGTTGGAGCCAAACGTGCTGATGCCCCGAATCCAGAAGCTGGAGTTGTCGTATCCGGGCTCGCCCGAGCGCTGCACTCCGATAACGCCGCCCAGGTTGCCAACGAGGTTGTTGCTCATCGAGCGGGAGGTGCCGGTTTTCAGCTTGGACGGCTCAATGGTGGCAATGGAGGCCACCACCGACACCCTGCGCTGCGTGCCGTAGCCCACCACCACCACCTCGTCCAGCTCTGCAACATCTTCCTGAAGAACCACGTTGATGATTTTGCGGCTACCCACCGGCTCTTCCAGCGTAAGAAACCCGACGTAGCTGAAGGACAGAACTGCCTGCCTGCCGGCTATCGGTAAGGTATAGCTCCCGCTCACGTCGGTGGTAGCGCCCTGCGTCGTTCCTTTCAGCACGACCGAAACGCCAACCAGCGGCTCTCCGTTAATATCCGTTACATTTCCCGTTACAACGGGCTCTTGCGCTTCCAGAGGAACGCTTAAAGCCACCAACGGCAGCATGGCCATTAGCAACCTTATGTGTTTTTTTACATGTTTCATGCGATTTGTTTTTTAATTTGTTAATAATTGAGCTGTTTAAAACTGAGGAATCGGCGTCTTGCCGTGCGAAGGGGATCCGCCTTCGATGTACGGCCAGCCGTTTTCATCCCATTTCACCTGATCCAAAAGCAGCTTCCGCCCGCTGTTGGGGTCGCTTACATCTACGCCGTGGTACAGCACCCAGTCCTGCCCCGCGGTGTCCTGCACAATTTCGGAGCAGTGCCCGTTGCCTACAAAGTATGCATTTGGCGCTATTACCACGGTATAGCTGTCGTGCATCATTGGCGCACCCTCTTTGCTTACGTAGCCACCGAGCAGCGCTTCGGCGCGCCCAACAACGAGCTTGTAGGTGCTGCTTATTCCTTCGCAGCAGCTTCCTACGGACGCAAACAGGTAGTAGTACCCGCCTCTCTTGTGGATGTAGGTTGCCTCGAAAGCGTTTCCCGCAATTCTCGTTTTTTCGGCCGTGTTTTTGAGCGAAAGCCCGTCGTCGTTCAGCTCTGCTGCGTATATGCCGTGAAAGCTTCCCCAAAAAAGGTATTTCTTTCCGTCGTCCTCCATGTAGAACGGGTCTATGGAGTTGTGCACGCCAATTTCATTGCTTCTAAAAAGTTTTCCCCTGTCCTCAAACGGGCCTCCGGGCTTATCGGCCACAGCTACCCCTATGCCGCATGTGCTCCCGCCGCCCCACACCGACATGGAGTAGTAGAGCACATACTTACCGTTGATGTAGCAGATGTCGGGCGCCCAGAGGCCGCCACCGGGCTCAAAGTTTGGCCTTGTAGCGTCTGTAAAGGCCGTTCCCACAAGCCCCCACTTCACGAGGTTTTTAGATTTCATGATGGGCGTGTTGCGGTGGTCTTCGGTGGCGTACAGGTAAAACCAGCCGTCGTCGGTTCTAATGATGGTAGGGTCGGGCAGGCTGCCGGCCACTACCGGGTTGGCGTACTCCGCAGCGGGGGCAGCGGGGGACAACGGCGCTTTTTGCTGCTCGTCCGAAGGCGAACACTGCGCCAGCAGGAAGCAAAGCGTAGAGAATAGTAGCGCTCTTCTCATATTCGTTACCTTTTTTTATTAACGCTAATGTTTTTGTAGCCACGCTTACTTCACCACGATGCGCTGCGCTGCCGTTTGGCCGTTTGGCAGCTCAAGCAGCAGGATGTACATCCCGGCGTTGGCAGGGGCCGTCACGGAGGCGTTTACCATGCGCTGCTCGCCGACGAGCGTCCCGCTCAGGTCGTAAATGCGCACCGCTACGCTGCCTCCTACGCCGTCGGGCAGCGTTATGCCGATGCGCTGAGCGGCATTTACGGGGTTGGGGTAGAGCGTGGCTGTGGCTGCGGCATTTTTAGCGTCGAGGATGCTCGTCGGCGTAGCCGTTAGCGCTACGCTATGGGTTACATCCTCGCCGCTCACCGTCAGGGAATCGGTTGCAGCTTCGTAGCCGGATTTTGCTACCGTGTAGGCATAGGTGCCGTCGGCAATGTCTGCAAAGACGTAGCTGCCTGCCGCGTTGGTTACGCCGTTGAACGTTACCACAGCGTCGCCAACTGCCGCGCCGTTGCTGCTTACCGTAAAGGTTACGGTGTAGGTCTGCGGCGCAACCGCAGGCTGCCGCACCTCTACGCGGCAGGTGTCGGTAAAGCCGCCGTCGTCGGTGGTAACGACTACAAAGGCGCTGCCTGCCGCCACGCCGGTGAGGGTTACGGTGGCGCCCGCTCCGGATATCGAGGCAACTGAGGAATTGCCGCTTGCCCACGATACGACCTGATTGTCGGCATTTGCGGGCTGCACGGTCGCCGTGAGCGATACGGCGCCGTTCTCAGCAATGATGGTATCCCTTACGCTCAGCTCTACGCCGGTAACGGGAACAGGCTGGGCGACGGTCATCGTCATGCTGCGGAGGTCTACTCGAATGGTGTACTCGCCGGCGGTGGGTATGATAAATTTGTAGTCGTTTCCCGGGGCATCGTTGCCAACATAGACGATGCTGTGCGGCTGACCGAGCACAACCGCTTCGCCTTCGGTGGTTGCTACGTAGCATCTTCCCCATGTGTCCGTTGCTTTCAGGAATTTAAACTCACCCGTTGCGGTTGTTCCCGTCCATGAGTACACGCCGTATTGCCCGGCCACAGGCATCATGACTTCTGCCGATGTATTGTTCACCCATCCGCAGGGCATGGCATCGCCGGTGATGTAGATTTTTGCAGGGTACGCTACGTCGGAGTGCAGGAACGAGTCCACGCAAATGGTTTCGTCCAACGTATTGATAGAAATTTCGTAGTATCCGTTTGCGGAGCCATCCGACGGGATTTCCCACTTGGTGTCGGCGCCCCCCAAGCGCATTTTTGTCGGCGTTTTCAGGGATGCCGACAAAAGGGCATTAGCCGTTCCATCGGGATGGTAAGCAGGATCCCAGGCCAACCCCTGCAGCAGCTTGAAATTTCCCCTCTCGTCGCCAAAGGTGTTGTACGCAAGGTAGCCTTTGTAGCGGAATATAAACGGGTTTTCCGCATCTTTCTCCAGCTCTTTGGCGTCGCCGAGCAGCCAGTTGGGGTCGTGCGTGTTGAGCGGGCCGCCTATCAGGTATAGCGCTGCCGGCGGTGTGATTTCTTCGGCCGATAGGGTCAGCGTTTCGCCGGTATTGAGCGTTACCCTAAAGTAGTCGTTGCCGTCGGCGTAGCGGATGCGGAACCCTGTTTCGGACAGATCGGCTGACATGCGGCAATCCACCGTGTCGCCCAACGGATCGCTCTCTTCGTCGCAAAGAGGCACATAGTCGTTTGCGCCGTCGGTAATTTTGAAGGTGCTGTCGGACAGGCGCCCCTTGTACACAAATTCCGCAGCGTTGGCCGGATTTTGCAGCAATACGCTGCTGCCGCCCGGAACGGCTTCGCCGCTAATACGCCATTCGGCCTGTGCGGTCAGCAAAGACACGCTCGTCAGCGTGCTAAGCAAGCATAGATACTTTTTCATTTTCATTGTTGTTTTTGTTGTTTTTATTGTTTTTACTCGGTGATTTTTACCGTCAGCGCAGCGCTGCATGGCTGCAAAGGCAGGCTGACGGTAAGGGTTTTCTTCTCTGCGTCGTACCGGTACGTTCCCTGCTGTCCGGCGGTAAACTCGACGGACGATGGACGGTTTGCGGCAAGCAGCTCGAAGCGGTAGGCGCGTTGCTGCAACATCCCCGCAAAAGCGCCTTGCCGCGCATGCACGGTGCAAGTCCTTACGTTGCCCGCTTGCGACTGCGTAATCTTGGTGAACGTATAAGCGTTTGTTTCGTAGTTGTCGTTATCTTCTTCATCTTCGTAAAGCATACATTCGCCGGAATCGCCGCCGGGCGCAAGCTGCACAATCAGCGTGTCGGGACGGGTTTTCAGGTGATTCAGCTTCGGATAGAGGGGAATCACAGCGCCTGCGCGGTAGTAATACGGAATCTGTTCGCGGGTAAAGCTGCGCGTAACGGTTGTTCCCCCATCGAGCAGCGTTCCGGTAGCCGCTTCATACCATTTGCCTTCCGGCAGCCAAACGGTTTGGGCAACCGCGCCCGTTCCCTTGTCCGATTTCGTTACCGGCGCAACGAGCATATCGTTGCCAAACATGTATTGCCCCTCGTAACGATAGGCTTCTTCCTGTTCGGGATAATCGTAGTACATGGGGCGGCAGAGCGAAATACCTGTATCGTAGGCATAACGGGCAAAGGTGTAGATGTAGGGAATCAGCGCATAGCGTAGCGCTATCGCCTCGCGCATAAGCGGGAAATTGGGGTAATGCCAGATGCGGCGTTCGATGTTGGACGCATTGGTGGCATGAGTCCGCAGGACGGGCGAAAAAACGCCGTACTGTATCCATCGCAGGTAGAGTTCGGGATCGTTGGCGCCGCTTTGCTGGTGCCCGCCGATGTCGTGGCTCCAGTAGCCGTAACCGACATTGGAAGCCGTCGCCGTGAAGTAGGGCTGGAAAGCGAGCGACGCAAAAGTTGCGTGCGTATCGCCGGAAAAACCAATCGGGTAACGGTGGTTGCCCAATCCGCCCCAACGGTGGAAGATAAAGCTGCGGCCTTTCCGTTGCCGCTTCTTGTCGGAAAAGAACACGTGATTCAGCCAAAAAGTATTGCCCAAGCCGGGCTCGTTGCGGGCAAGCATCCACTGCTGCCAGTCGAGCCACCAGAAATCAACGCCGATGTTTTCGTGAGGACGGAGGATGCGGTTGAAGAAGGATTCGTAAAACGGCTTGTGCTCGATATTCCAGGGAATCGTTTGGTTGTTTGTTACGTTCAAATCGGCAGCCAGCAAGCTATAGTTGTCTTCCAACGGATAAACGCCATCAGCGGGATGCAGGTTGAGCGTCGTTTTTAGGTTTTGAGCGTGCAGCCATTCGATAAAGCCGGCGGGGTCGGGAAACAGCGTGCGGTTCCACGACCAGCCCGTCCATTCCGTATTGTCGGCGCTGCCCGTTTTGCCGTTGCGGTGCCAGTCCATGTCGATAACGAGGACATCGAGCGGAATATCGTTGGCTTTTATGTCGTTGACAATACCTCGCATATCCTGCTCCGAATAGCGCTGGTATTTGGAATACCAGTAACCGAAAACGTACATCGGCGGCATAGGGATTTTTCCGGCAATCCGGGTAAAGTCGCCGAGCGCCTTTTTGTAATCATGCCCGTAGCCGAGGAAATATCGGTCTATCGACTGCGGGTCGACGCGCTGAGCCACCCACTCCACGCCGTCGCCTCCGTCGAACATCAGGCTCAGGCTGCCGTCTCTGCGGGCTTGCTTCTCGTCGATGACCGCCCAACCGGAACGGGAAATCAAGCCGTCTTCAAGCCACGAACGGACATCGCCTTCGGCATTGTCCAGCGTGCGGGTAGCGCCTTTCAGGTTGTAGGGGTCTTTTTTACCGGGATACCAGACTACTTCTTCGCCGTTTACCTGCATCCTAATCTGCAAATTCGGGTCGCAAGGGTCGTTGCTTACGGGATGCGTCCCGATTCGGTAGCGCAGCACGAGCTTGTTGGTGGCGATGAACAGGTAGCCGTCTTCTTCCCTCGTTGTATAGTCGGGGACGGGCAGGTTACGGTTGATGACGACAAAGGAGGCGCGGTCTTCAAACTGACTTTGGGCGCTCCATTCGATGCGTATCATTTCCGGCGTCAGCACGGTGAAGCGCATGTTGTCGGAGCGGACGATGGCGTTGGGATTGGCGGCAGGGTTGTTTTCTGCAAAGAGCGGCAGGGAAGCGAACAGCCCCAAGAGGCATAAAGGCAGGTGTAGCTTCATGTTGAATAGCTTGCTTGGGCGAATAACTTTTTTGCTCATGATAAAAATGTTTTGGTGAATAAAAAAGGAATTGAAAAAAATGGTAAGCAGCCGAAAATCACCGCTGCTTATCAGGGCGAGCATAAAAAAAGCGAACGGCCAAAAAAATTGACCATTCGCTGCAAAGTGAAAGCTACAAGCTATTGCAAGACAACAAAAAATTACGTAACTTGCGGCCTCGCTATTGTGTGTGTGTGTGTGTGTGTGTGTGTGTGTGTGTGTGTGTGTGTTCAAATTAATAGCGCACACCGCATCGCCTGCGTGTTCGCCCTGTTCACCCTGCGCGTATAGCAAGCATCCCGCCGGCAGCAAGCTATTTGCAGCCGTCAAAGACGTAAGCGTATGTTGACGTAAGGTGTGCATAAAAATTATTAATTGCCGGTTTGCATAAATACCATACATAATGATATTTTTGTTCTACTTCCAAAAAAGATTTTACAAATATAGATATGTTATTTTATTTTTGTTCTTTTCCACGACATTTTATTGTTAAAACCAATCATTTTTTATGAAAAAATGTTACGAAATACCTCAAAATCACATTTTTAGTGGAAATGCCAAATTAAAGATTTTTATAACCACAAGGTGCGGGGGCTGCGCCGAGCTGCGGTTTTTTCGTAGGGGAAACTGTCGCCGCAGGCCGTCGCCGCAGGCCGTCGCCACAGGCCGTCGCCACAGGCCGTCGCCGCATGTCGTCGGCGCATGTCGTCGCCACAGGCCGTCGGCGCATGTCGTCGGCGCATGTCGTCGCCGCATGTCGTCGCCGCAGGCCGTCGCCACAGGCCGTCATCCCGAGCGAAGCGCACGAGGCACGAGTGCGCGTAGTCGAGGGATCTCCCACCCTACCTCTGCCCTTCGGACGACGTGCGCCGATGGTATGGTTTCCCGTAGGGAACAATAGAAAATGACGATGCTATTGAAGCCCTACGGGCTATTGGGGAAAGAGGGCGATAGCTTTTTTCTATTATTCACCTTGTGTTTTTTTATAAAGGTGTTCATGAGCTCGCTGCGTTCGGTTGATGTTAATCCCCTACGGGAATTGAAGCGGAACGTACGAGGCTATTGTTACTATGCCATCGGCGCATGTCGTCCGCAGGGCGTCGCCACAGGCCGTCATCCCGAGCGAAGCGCACGAGGCACGAGTGCGCGTAGTCGAGGGATCTCCCACCTTACCTCTGCCCTGCGGACGACGTGCGCCGATGGTATGGTTTCCCGTAGGGAACAATAGAAAATGACGATGCTGTTGAAGCAATACGGGCTATTGGGGAAAGAGGGTGATAGCCTTTTTCTATTATTCACCTTGTGTTTTTTTATAAAGGTGTTCATGAGCTCGCTGTGTTCGGTTGATGTTAATCCCCTACGGGAATTGAAGCGGAACGTACGAGGCTATTGTTACTATGC
>JAIRMD010000085.1 GCA_031258915.1 Prevotellaceae bacterium | reverse complement strand
TACTACTGGACGGTTGGCGTCTATGGCGAAGATTTGCGCTCCTGCACTTGGAGCGCACCGGCGCGATTCTCTACGGGGCTGCTTAAAAAAGATTGGCAGGGGGAATGGATAGGGCATCCTGACGCGCCGCGAGAGCATCACCTCTGGTTCAGGAAAAATTTTGTCATCCGGCAAAATGAGGAAATGCCCGGCAGCGTATTTGCTTACGTTGCTTCTGCCGGCTACCACGAGCTGCACGTGAACGGAGTAAAAGCGGACAACAGGGTATTGGCGCCCGCTGCCTCCCGGTTAGACAAAAGGGTTTTGTACGTAACGTATGACATTGGAGCATTGCTAAAGAGCGGGCAAAACGTTATTGCCGTTAGCTACGGGCCGGGGTGGAGCATGAATAATTACTTTGCCTCAGGAACAGTGCAGGGGATTCGCGTCCAAGTTTACGGCGAGGGTAACGGCTTCTCCCTATTTTCGGACTCTACATGGAGGTGTAGCGAGGGCTACAGCAAGAATACAGGCCGTTTTGACTTTATGGATATGGGCGGGGAGCTTGTTGACGGAAGGCGCTACACGGAGCAGTGGGCCAACCCGGATTTTGACGATAGCCAATGGCGCCACGCTGCCGCATGCAAAGCCGACTACTCGCCAATCCTTTCCGCCCAGATGACCGAGCCTTCCGTGATTATCGAAACCATCCCGGCCAAAGCCATATCAGAGATTATTGACTCAACAAAGTTAGGCATCCCTCAGGAAAAAATATATAGAGTGGATATGGGTAAGGAATTTACCGGTTTTCTGGAGGCCCGGTTCGAAGGGCTAAGCTACGGCGACACGGTAGAGGTAATGGTCTCCATGCGCGACGCCAACCCCGAATTTGTTCAGGCAACGTACGGCGTGGCAAATAAAGTCGTTGAAGAGCAGCGGCAAAAGCAAATTTACATTGCGCGCGGGGAAGACGGCGAAGTTTTCAAAAACAGGTTTAACTTTTTTGCCGGCAGGTATATTCACTTCAAAGGGCTAAAAAAAGCCCCGAAGCTGCCAAGCGTAAAAGGGCTGGCTATCTCCTCTGCCGCCGAGAGCTCGGCAGCGTTCAGCTGCTCGGACAGCCTTTACGGTAAAATTTTTGACCTCGACAGGTACACCTACCAAATGTGCCACACGGAGGGGGTTACCGTCGACTGCCCCAACAGGGAACGGCTGGGCTATGGCCCCGAGGGAGCCTACCAAACCCTGTGGGGTATGGGTTTACCCTGCTTTAGCTCGGCGGCTCACTACGTAAAAAATGTGCGGGATTGGGCTGACGTGCAGCATGAGAACGGTTTTATCAATAACGTTGCGCCGCAGCTAAGCGACATGTATGGCTGCGTGCTGAACGGCACGGCTATCTTGAATATCGCCTGGGAGCACTACCGCTTTTACGGCGACAGGCGGGTGCTGGAGATGGCCTACCCTGTAGGCCGGAGGTGGGTAGAATTTTTGTCGGGCTACGTAAAGGGTAACATGCTGACGCAGTACGCCGAGCATGGATACTTCCTTGGGGAATGGGTAAGCCCCGGCCCCGTATTTGAGTACGCGGAAACCGACGAGGCCTTGTTCTTTAACAGCTGCGCATTTGCGATGACTTTAGATTTTATGGTCAAGATCGGCAAAGCGTTGGGCAGCAATCGGGAGGCAGCAGAGATGGGCGAAAAGCTGGCCGCGCTCCGGGAGGCTTTGCACCGCAAGTACTATAAGCCCGAGGCGGGAAGCTACCTGAACGGAGATCAGGTGCGCACCTCTTTTGCCCTATTTGCCGGCGTTGTTCCCGACACTCTGGTCGAAAAAGTGGAACGACACCTCAAGGAGAAGCTGGAAGCGCAAGGCTATTTGGACGTAGGGAGCTTCGGGCGCTACCCATTCCACAAAACGGTGATTGAAAGACCCGGATACTTGGATATGATGGGCAGGCTGCTGCGTAAAACATCCTACCCGAGCTACGGATACTTTGTGGCACAAGGATGTACCACGCTTCCCGAAATGTGGGAAGTAGACCAGCCTAACTCCACGCTTATCCACACCTCTTACACCGGAGTTTCGGCGCTATTCATCAAGGGCTTTGCCGGCATTCGGGAGGAAACCTGCGGCTACGATACTATCCTGATGGCGCCCGAGCCTATTGCCGGCCTGTCGTGGTGCAGCGCCAAGGTAGATACTCCCTACGGGCTGGCCGAAAGCACATGGAGAAGGGGGAGGGATGGCGGCGTAAGCTACCACTTTACGGTGCCCGTTGGCGCTGCTGCCCGCCTCCGCCTAAGCGGTAAAGCCGACACGCTTGTGCTGGCCGGAAGCCATCGCTTTTAGCGGGATTTACGCTCAGCTTGCGGCGCGGCTTGGCGGCGGTTGACGCAACTTTTCCACACAAAAATGTTGGCAATTTGTTGCTAATTCCATACCTTTGTGTGGCAGCTTTAGTTTTGAATACCAAGCCATCTTGCAGGTGGCTTGGTATTCAAAACCTCAAAAAAATTAAACGCAATGAACACGTATGAGCGCCAAAAGTTGGTAGAGGTTGTTCTGTACATCCTCAACAAAACAAGCGGGCTGGACTACTACCACCTGTTCAAAGTCATGTACTTTGCCGAGCGGGAGCACCTCGCCTCGTGGGGGGACAGGATAACGGCTGACGAGTTCCACGCCCTCCCGCACGGCCCCGCGCCAACCCTGCTGTACGACACCATCAAGAAAAAGGAGCGCAGCGACGACTTTTCCCGCCTGCTCTGGGGCGCGGTAGAGTTTGCCGGCGGCGATGCGCCCTACGTGCTGCTGCCCAAAAGAGCGCCGGATATGCGCTACATCTCCGCTTCGGAGGAGGGCGCGCTGGACAAGTCGACCGAAGAAAACGCAAAGAGGCTGTTCGGGGAGCTTAAGGCGATGTCGCACGACGAGGCGTGGAAAAGCGCCTCCAAAAGGAAGCCAAAGGTAATCCTGCACCTCGACATGGCAAAGGCCGCCGATGCCACCGACGCTACCGTTGCGTACATACAGGAGCAGCAGGCCATAGACAGGGCGCTGGCATGAGCAAGCTGGCAGAAAACAAGTACTTTCTGGTTTTGGGGTTTAGCGGCGGCGAAAACGTTTACGGCGGGGTTATCTTCAACTCCCAAGTAAACCAAAAGCTTGCGCCGGAAATCAAGTGCTACCACATGCCAATCAGCCACGAAAAGTATAGCTTTCTTGAGCATAAGTGCTTCGTGGACTGCTCCCGCCTGAAAACGGCAAGCCCGCACAAGCTCCTGAAAGGGAAATACCTTGGGAACGTGGACGAGGAAGATTTGTCGCTCATAACGCAGACCGTATGCTCAAGCCCAAGGGAGGCAAAGGCGCACCTCGCCCTGTTTGGGCTATAAATGTATACCCACAAAATTATTTACGCCATAAATTAAAGCGTTGAAAAAATGTTACAATGAAAAAAATCATAATTTTTCTGCTGTCGGCAGTAGCTTTTACAGCTGAGGTTTACCCTCAAGCGCCTTGCCATCCGGATGATTTTGATGAGCTTCTTGTTTC
>JAIRMD010000042.1 GCA_031258915.1 Prevotellaceae bacterium | reverse complement strand
TCTCGTTCCTTGGCATGGCCACCCGCGAAGAGCCTGTCGGCGGGCGGGTGCGCATTGACGTTACGCTGAGCGAAGGCGACCAAGCGCTGGACGAGGTGGTGGTTACGGCCATGGGCATTCTGCGAACAGACAGGTCGGTGGGCTACGCCGTGGTGAAGGTTGACCCCAACAGCGCCACGCAGAAGGCCGAGCCGGACTTGCTGCGCTCGCTGGACGGGAAGATACCGGGCGTGCAGGTTAGCTCTTCGTCGGCGGTGGCGGGGAGCGCAACGAAGGTGCTCATTCGGGGCAACTCTTCCTTCCTTGGAAGCAACGACCCGCTGTACGTGGTAGACGGCATCCCCTACAGCAACCCCGAAGTGGTAACCGGCAACAGGCTAACGACCTCCGGCGCCTACGGCACGGGGCTTTCGACCTTAGACCCCAACGATATTGAGTCTATGAGCGTGCTGAAAGGCGCGGCAGCGGCGGCGCTCTACGGTAGCCGCGCCGCCAACGGGGTGGTGCTGATAACCACAAAGTCGGGGAGCAAGCGGACGCGACCCTCGCAGAAGAAGTTTGAGGTAACCGTTTCTGCCTCCTACGCGGTGGAAGAGGTAGCTTCGCTGCCGGAGTACCAAAACTCCTACGGGCAAGGCTCAAACTTCCAATACTCCAACGCAAACGGCTCGTGGGGGCCTCCCTTCTCTGCGCTGGACTCCATACCTACTTACCCCAGCTACCTGACGGCCTACCCCGACATGTCCGGTAAGCAGGCATACCAAGCTTACCCCAACAACGTGAAAGACCTCTTTAGGACGGGCGGCGTGGCAGATGTTTCGGTAAACCTGCTAAGCTACAACGACAAGGGAAACTTTAGCACCACCGTATCGCAGCTGAAGCAGGACGGCGCTATCCCTTACTCGGATTTTGGGCGCACCTCGTTTAGCGTGGGCGGAAACCAGCAGCTGGACAACGGCGTTCGCATGAGCGGTAGCATCTCGTACTCCAGCACCGAGCAAAACGGTCCTTTCTTTGGCACAGGCAACTACAGCGGCTCTGTGAGCTCCTTTGCCCGCACCCTGCTGATGCCCCGCAACTACGACATCGTCGGCTTGCCCTACGAAACGCCCACCGATGCCAACCTGTTTCTGCTTAGCGGCGTTGACAACCCCTTATGGTCGTGGAAGTACAACACCATTAACACGGTAATGGATCGCACCATAACCAGCCTAAACGCCGGATACGATATTACCTCGTGGCTATCGGTGGACTACCAGTTTGGGTGGAATCAGTACGAAATGAACCGCAAGCAGGTTATCAACGTTGGGTCGGTGGGTCCCAGCGGCTTTGCCGGGCAAGGGCAGATCACCAACGACAGCTACGCGACGCAGGAGCTGGAGTCGAACTTGCAGCTTGCGTTTAAGCGCGATTTCGGCGCAGACTTCAACCTGAGGGCTGTGCTGGGGCATAACGTAAACCAGCGCACCATTACATCATCCGACGCCGTGGGAAATACCATGATTTTTAAAGAAATCTACAACGTGGACAATACTCAGGAGCAAACCGCCGGCGAAGGGCTATCCAAGCGAAGGCTCTGGGCGGTGTACGCCGACGTGCTGCTGGGGTACAAAAACTACGCCTTCCTGAACGCTACGCTGCGCAACGACCATTCGTCCACGCTGCCGACGCAAAACAACAGCTACTTTTACCCGGCAGTAGTCGGCTCGTTTGTATTTACCGATGCCTTTAGCATCAACCCCAGCATACTGAACTACGGTAAGGTGCGCGCCAGCTGGGGGATGGTGGGCAACGATGCCTCGCCGTACTACGTAAACGGTACGTTTCTTCAGGATACGCCGTTTGACGGGCAGGCCATCATGCTGCTGCCCACAACAAGCTACGACCCCAACCTGAAGCCGGAGTTCACCACAGAGGTAGAGCTCGGCGCCGAGCTGCAATTTCTGCAAAATCGCGTTGGGGTTGACTTTACGTGGTACGACAGGCGCACCACCGACCAGATTGCGCCGGTAAGCCTGCCCAGATCTACAGGGTCGAGCACGTACTACACCAACTTTGGGGAGATGAGCAACAAGGGTGTAGAGATTGGGCTTACGCTGGTGCCTGTGGAGCTGCAAAACTCTTTCAGGTGGAAGCTCTACGGCACGTTTACCAAAAACGTGAGCGAGGTGGTATCGCTGGTGGAGGGCATTGAGCGCATTACGCTCAGCACCGGCTCAACCAGCGAGGTGCAGCCCACCCTACAGCCGGGCTACCCCTACGGCTTTCTACGCGGCTCGGTAATTGCCCGCGACGACGAGGGAAATCCTTTGGTAAACCCCGCTACCGGGGCCTACCTTGAGGCTACGGAGCTGGGCGACTTGGGCAGCCCCTACCCCGACTTCAAGGCGTCGGTAGCAAATACTTTCTCGTACAAGGGCGTTTCGCTGGGCTTCCTGTTCGACTTTAGGGTAGGCGGCATTCTTGTGTCCGGCAACGCCTCCGACATGCTGGGGCGCGGCGTAACAAAGGATACGGAAGACCGCATGGGCACCCGCATCCTCCCCGGCGTGCTGGCCGACCCAACCACGCTTGAGCCTATCCTTGACGCATCGGGCAATAAAATCCCAAATACCGTGCAGCTCTCCGAAAACGACCTGTGGTTTTCCTCATCGGGTACGGCGCCAACGCTGGCCATGAACAGCGTGGATGAATTTTCGGCGTTCGACGCTACGGTGTTCCGCCTGAGCGAAATTTCTTTGGGCTGGGACTTGCCCGGAAGTTGGCTAAGCAAAACTTTTATCGGCTCGGCAAGCGTCTCCGTCATTGCCCGGAATCTCTGGCACTATGCGCCCGGCTTCCCTAAGTACTCCAACTACGACCCTGGCTCCAACAGCTACGGAAGCACCAACGTGCAAGGGATAGACCGCGAAACCATGCCCTCCATCCGAAGGGTGGGATTTAACCTCAAGCTAACTTTCTAAAATCGTAAAACTATAAATATCATGAAAAGAATACTGAAATTTTCGTTAGCGCTGTTGCTCACGCTCTCACTTGGGAGCTGCACGAAAGACTTCTTGGACGTAAACAAAAATCCCAACAGCCCAACAACGCCCGAGCTCAACCAGCTGCTATCGGGTAGCGAGTACTACATGACCTTAGCGTTTAGCCAGGGTAACTTTATCGGCAACAACTTGTCGTCCTACGTCCACCAGCTGGTGTCGCGCGAAGTGCAAAACTACGGCATGACCACCCAGGCCAACAACCCCTACAACTCGTGGAACTACGCCTACATTTATGCGCTGGTAGATTTTGATGCCCTCATCGAGTACGCAGAGCCGGAAGGGAATTTAATTTACGCCGGGATTGCCAAAACGCTAAAGGCCTACGCCTTCTCCGTGATGGTTGACCTCTGGGGCGATATTCCCTATAGCGAGTTCAACGTACCCGACATAACAGCCCCCAAGCCCGACAAGAGCGCCGACATCTACAACAGCCTGATTGCGCTGCTGGAAAGCGCCCAAGCCGACTTGACCAACACCCAAGCTGCCAACAACCTGAAGCCGGGCAGCGACGACTTCTTCTACAAGGGAAACGCCGCCAAATGGTCGCGCCTGAACAATACGCTAACCCTAAAGCTTCTCCTGCAATCGCGCAAGGCAAAAGCGGAAATCACCGGTTGGCAGGCTAAATTCGACGCCTTGACGGCAGACAACAAGTTTATTGCCTCCGGCGAAGACTTCCAATTCTGGTTTAACGAAAAAACCTCCCCTACCGACCAGCGGCATCCGGCCTACTTGGACGAGTACGACGGCGGACAAACCACCTACTACATCAGCCCCTTCTTCTACGAAGTCATGAAAGGGCATACCTACAACTACCCCGCCAACCCGTTCGCGGGCATTGACGATCCCCGCGTGCCGTACTACTTCTACAAGCAGCTGGTGCCGGAAGGAACCCCCGAAGGTAAGTATGAGTACCGGAACGGCGACTTCCTTTCCATTTTCTTTGCTACCAACGGCCCCAACTCTGCAACTTCGCTCGACAAGTCGCTTACCAAGATTGGCATTTACCTCTGCGGCGGCAAGTACGACAACGGCAGCGGCGGAGTAATAACCGGCTATAACGCCGGCAACGGCGCCGCGCCTCACAAGATGTTGCCGTACTATGCGCTTAAGTTTATGCTGGCCGAGCTGGCCTTAGCCGGCGAAACCACCGGCGACGCTCGCGCGCTACTAAAGGAAGCGCTCGACGCCTCCTTTGCCCACGTAAACAGCGTAGCGGCAAAGCAGTCCGGAGTGCCAGCCATTACCGCCGACGCAAGAGATGCCTTTACCGGTGCCGTGCTCGCCAAGTACGATGCGGCTAACGATGCCGGTAAAATGCAAATTGTGATGACCCAAAAGTGGATTGCCAACGTATTTAACCCGGTAGATTCCTACACGGACTACCGGCGCACCGGCTACCCGGAGCTCTTTGCCCCAACCCGCACTTCGGACCCCGAATACGGCGTAAATGTTGTTGTTACAGGCGACTCTCCGGCCCGAGTACCGATGCTGGTCGTTGCGCCCTTCCCGCGCTCGCTGTACTACCCGACTACCTCAGAAACAGACCTCAACCCAAACCTAACCCAGAAGGTGGACTTGTCGGCTAAATTTTTATTCTGGGATAAATAGCTAACATTTAAACTGAAAAAAGCAATGAAAAGAATATATTTACTGACGCTTGCAGCCGCCGCGCTATGCGCCTTTGCCGGCTGCAAAAAAGAGCTCCCGTACCCTATTGACGAGGTAAAGAGAGGCGTGCTGATAGACATTGTGCGCGCGCCCGGAAGCGACGGAGTGCTTGCGGCGGGGGAAACCACCGGAAGCTACAAGGTAAAGCTAACCATTCCGGAGTACCAGGGCGACTACTCGTCGCTCAGCCACGCGCAGCTGCTGGCGGTGCTCACCAATGCGCAGGGAACCACCACCTCCCGCGTTGCGGTGGACAACATCACCGGCTTCCCAAAGGAAGTAGACGTCAATATTGCCGATGTCTACGGCAAGTTTGGGTTAACGGCGCCTGCGCTGGGCGAGGTGCTGTACTTCACAACAAACGTGGTGCTCAAAAACGGCGACCTAATTCCCGGCTGGAGCGAGTACATGGGCTTCAACAACCGCGCCTTTAGCGGATGGAAAGTAGACGACAGAGCCTACTCCTACAACGTGAGGTATCCGGTAGCTTGCCCGCTTGACGTAGATGATTTTGTGGGAGAAAAAACTATAGACGATGAATGGTGGGAAGATAGCTATCCCGTTACTGTGAGCAAACGCTCTGAGACCGAATTAGCCGTTTCGGGGCTTTTTGAGGGTGATGCAGACAATGACCTCATCATTACCATCGACCCAACCACGCACACCGTTAGCATAGCAAAGCAAGTGCTGGTTGTTGCTGACAAATGGTGGGGAGCGGGCTATACCAACTTCTCGCTGGCAGGCTCCGGAACTATAGACGCCTGCGATGGGAAAATTACTTTCTCCGCAACGGCAACAGTTGACCAGGGGTCATTTGGGGCGGTTGCATTTACTATTTATTGACAAGTAGCGCGAAAGAGGCTGCTCGATGAGGAGCAGCCTCTTTTTTTATAACCTTACTCAAATTTTCGCACAGGGTTTTACCCTGTGCTAATTTGTTGCGCCCCTTTGGGGCTTACCGCCCGCGCTGCCGATTTTCACGCAGCCCTGAAAGGGCGCAGCCATTAGCGTAGGGCAACGCCCGTCTCATTGCCGTTTAGCCGGATATTAGCGATAAAAATTTTCAACACTCTTGCTTTTTTTGGTAAAAAAACCGAACTTTGCAGGCGTTATTAGTCAGGAAAATAGCGTTCTTCATAAAGTAAATTCTAAATTCTAAATTCTAAATTAATGCTACTATGACACACAAATTTTTACTCCATGCATTCGTCGGCCTGCTTGCGGCGGCAGCGCTTAGCGCCTGCAACAACGGGGACGACGAAAACAATGACAACAACGTTAACGACAACACCATCACCGTAGCCGTAGAAAACGGCAGCAGCTACAGCGACAAGGTAGACGCCGTAAAGGCGCTGGTGGGCTACGATGTTGACGGCGTTGGATGCGAGGTGGGGAGCGCCCCCTACGCCAACGGCGGCTTTACGCTACAGCTGCAAGCCAACGTTGACGAGCAGTACCTCGAAGCGATGTTCGGCAGCGACGACGCTGACCTGCTTGCCGGCGCAACGATTAGCAACCACAACGTAAAGGGAATTACTGCAAAAATAGTGGCCTGCAAGTCGGACAAAGAGGTAGGCGAATTTAGCTGCGGCAGGGAGGATGACGCTGTGCAGGGCATGCTGGTGTACGTTGATGGCGATGTATCGGTAACGGGCACCACAGTGATGGTTTTGGATTATACTTCGCTTGATGGGCACGGCGGAGCCAAGATCATCTACACGTTTAACCTGCACCTAAAAAAGGGGTGGAACATGACCTACGCGAACACTGCGGAAAAGAACAGGAACCGTCAGACGGAGCTAACCTCCACCGCGCCAAGCGAAGCAAAGTGGCTCTTTTCGCCCTACAGCACCGTCGAAATCATAGACAACACCATTACCGCCACCGTAGAAAGCAGCTACTATGACAACGTCGTGGTAGACGCCGTAAGGGCTATGATTTTCCCCATCGGCTATGATGGCATTGCCACCGCAACCGATCCCTATCTCGATCCCGAAATACTCGACCAGCTCTACGAGGTGGGAAGCGGCCCCTACGCCAACGGCGGCTTCACGCTCCGGCTGCAAGACAGCGTTGACGCGAAGTACCTTGAAGCGATGTTTGAACGCGACAGCGAAAACGAATTTTCCGGAGCAACGGTAAGCAACCCCGACGTAAAGGGAATTTTTCCTACAATATACGGCTATCAATCGGGTGAGCTGATAGCATATCTCTTCGCTTACAGCAGCACGGATGGCTCTGTAATCGGGCAGCTGGTGTACGTCGACGGCAACGTGTTAGTAAAGGGCAGCGGGACAGAAAGCTATGATGATGGTGGTGCGTTTAGCTACACACTCAACCTGGACATGAAGCGCGGGTGGAACATGATGTACATGGGAGCAAATGCGAATGGGGTGGAGGTAACCACCACTTCTCCCACCAACATAGCATGGGCTTTAGTATCGGTTCCCGGTGTGTTGATTTACGGCGAAGTTCTCGATTACGGCCAGCAGCCTCTTTCCGGCGCCTCGCTCAAAAAGCAGCTGCGAGCGTCCTCAAAGCGGTTGCAAGCGTCCTCAAAGCAGCTGCAAGCGTCCTCAAAGCAGCTGCAAGCGCCCTCAAAGCGGATGAAATATGCTTTAAAGCTGTTCCGGTAGCAGCTCTTTTCCTCCGGGTCAACTTTTTTCGGGGTAAGGCAGTGCTCGGAATCCCTGCGGGAAAGCGGAGCTCGGCGGAGCCAATCGCTGCCCTGCGTGATTGATGCCGCCCTTTCAGGGCTACACGTAATACAATGCATATCCGATTTATTCACAGGGCGTTGCCCTGTGCTATTGATGCCGCCCTTTCAGGGCTTTTCTGCGGCGGCGCGGCGGCGCCGCGCCGCGCCGCCGTTTGCCGCGCCGCCGGTTGCCGCGTCGCCGTTTGCCGCGCCGCCGTTTGCCGCGCCGCCGTTTGCCGCACAGGGTTTTACCCTGTGCTAATTTGTTGCGCCCCTTTGGGGCTTGCCAGCCCTGAAAGGGCGGCATCATTAGCGTAGGGCAACGCCCTACGTCTCCGCAACGGCCACCCCCTCCTACGTGCAGCCCTGAAAGGGCGACATCACCGGCGTAGGGCAACGACATACGAGGCTTGCGCCAGAGTTGTCTGAACTTTGATTTGTGTGATTTTTTTGATTTTTTTGATGGTTGATGCCGCCCTTTCAGGGC
>JAIRMD010000257.1 GCA_031258915.1 Prevotellaceae bacterium | reverse complement strand
TCTTGCAGCTGGTGAGTACCCGCGTGTATCATTTTTAGCTTTAAATTCTTTATATCGTATACTCCCGCCAGCACTACGTTGTGAAAAGTCGCCCCCACTTTTTCCCGCAGTAAGTACTTATCGCGCAGCATCCCCAAAAATCGCAAAAAAACCAAGTTGTTGCTCGACTTGTCGGTTTCGTCTATGAGCAGAACATACTTTTTATTCTCGCATGCTTTATTTAAGAATGTATCCAAAGCGTCGTTTGTCGTTACCGTATCGTTTACCCAGTCCTCCGCCTCTCTTCTTTTATACAGTGACAGGTATTTATGTATTTGCCCGATAATGCTCTGGCAAAAGCTTGCCTCGCTCTCAAAAGCAGCGTCGCCTATGCCTTCAAAGCTTATTCTGATTACCATGTAGCCAAGCTTGGGCAGCTTGTCCTCCAGCAAGCTTATGGTGGTTGTCTTACCGTACTGTCGGCCGCGGTTTATTGTAAAATATTTGCCCTTGTCTATTAGCGCGATAATTTGGGCTATCTTACCGCTTACATCCGCCATGTAGTGCTTCGAAGGGACGCAGACGCCTGTAATGTTAAATTCTTTTGTTCTCATTGTGATATGGTTTAGCTACGTAAATTTACATGAAAGTATTGCTCTTATTTGTTCACCTTGACTTAGGTTAGGTGCCTGTTACCTTCTTCACCGCCTTTTTCACCAGCGTTGTGGGGTCTATCTTTTTGGACACCTTAATGTTGTCGAATCCCTGCCCGAATACGCCCATTACGCTGCCCACCGAAATGAAGGCTTGGCTGTCCTCCTCCTTCACGATGCGGTAAATGTTGTTGGCCTCGCTGCGCCGCGCCAGAATCATGAGCAGCTTCCTGTCCTGCTTGGTGTACCATCCGGTGGCGTTGAGTATCGTAACGCCGCGGTGCTGCTCGGCCGTAATGCGGTTGGCGATGGCCTCGTAGCGGGACGAAAAAATGAACACCTGCACCGACTGCTTATTGCCCGACAGCACCATATCCACGCAGTACGAAAACATGCCCATGATGATGTAGCCGTACACCACCTTTTCGATGCTGTGGTAGAGCAGGAACGACGAGCCGATGATGATGAGGTCGCAGTATAGGAACACGCGCCCCACGCTCACGTTGCGGTACTTGGTGATGATCATGGCCACGATGTCTGTGCCGCCGGCGCTGCCGCCCTGCGTAAAAGCAATGCCGATGCCCGCGCCCGTCAGGATGCCGGTGATGATGGCCCCCAGCAGGGGGTCGCTCACGTGCGGCTCCTGCGCAACGGGCAGCAGGTGGAGGAGAAACGTTATCGCCGCAATGCCGTAAATGGTTTTTACGCCAAAGTTGCGCCCCAGCACAATAAACGCTACGACAACCAGCGCCACGTTGACGGCAAGGTAGGTGTAGCTCACGGGGATGCCCGCGGCGTAGTAGAACAGCGCGCCTACGCCGCTCACGCCTCCGCCAACAATCGCGGCGGGGAGCATAAACTGGTTGATGCCCAGCACGTACAGCAACAGCCCAAAGGTAATGATGATGTACTCGCGCGCAGCGCGTGTTCCCTTCCTTAGCATACGATGTTGACTATTTTGCCCGGTACGTAAACAAAATTCTTCATTGGCTTTCCGCCCAAAAACTTTTCGGTGTTGGGGTCGCTCGCCACCAGCTGCCGGGCTTCCTCTTTGTTCAAGCCCAGCGGCAGCTCTTTTTTGTAGCGCAGCTTGCCGTTGAAGGATATGGGGTACTCAAACGAATTTTCGGCCAGCATATCGGGGTTAAAATCGGGGAATGTGGCATCGCAAATGGTGTCGGCGTGCCCCAGCGCCTCCCACAGCTCCTCGGCGGCGTGCGGGGCAAAGGGCGACAGCAGAACGGTGAGCGGCTCCAGCACCTCGCGCTTGCTGCACCCAAGCTCCGTGAGCTCGTTTACGCAGATCATGAACCCGCTAACGGCGGTGTTGAACGAAAATCCCTCGATGCCGTCCTGCACCTTTTTGATGATTTTGTGCAGCACCTTCAGCTCCTGCGGCGTAGCCTGTTCGTCGCTCACCGCAAAGGTGCCGCTCTTGCCGTAGAACAGCCGCCAGAGCTTGCGCAGAAAGCGGTGCACGCCGTCAATGCCGTTGGTGTCCCACGGCTTGGACATCTCCAGCGGGCCGAGAAACATTTCGTACAGCCGCAGCGTATCGGCGCCGTAGCGGCTCACCACGTCGTCGGGGTTCACCACGTTGTACATCGACTTCGACATTTTTTCTACCGCCCAGCCGCAGATGTATTTTCCGTTTTCCAAGATAAACTCGGCGTTGGCGTAGTCGGGGTTCCAGCGCCGGAAGCGCTCAACGTCCAGCACGTCGTTTTGCACAAGGCTGATGTCCACGTGAATTTCCTGCACCTCGTACTTATCCTTCAATCCCAGCGATACGAATGTATTCGCGCCCGCCACGCGGTACACGAAGCTCGACCGCCCCTGTATCATCCCCTGGTTGATGAGCTTTTGGAAAGGCTCGTCCTCGCACACCTCGCCGATGTCGAACAGGAACTTGTTCCAGAATCGGGAGTACATCAGGTGCCCCGTGGCGTGCTCCGTGCCGCCGATGTAGAGGTCAACGTTGCGCCAGTACTCGTTTTTGGCTTTGTCCACCAGCCTTTTGGGGTTGTGCGGGTCCATGTAGCGGATGAAGTAGGCGCTGCTGCCCGCAAAGCCGGGCATGGTGCTCAGCTCGTAGCTGTGCTTACCCTCGTACCTCCACGCCGTAGCCCGTCCCAGCGGAGGGTCGCCCGCCTCGGTAGGCAGGTACTTGTCCACCGGCGGCAGCTCCAGCGGCAGCGCGTCCGGCGGCAGCGTATGCGGAATGTTGTCCCGGTAGTAGATGGGGAACGGCTCGCCCCAGTAGCGCTGGCGGCTGAAGGTGGCATCGCGCAGGCGGTAGTTCACCCTCGCGCTGCCAATGCCCAGCGCCTCCACCTTCTTTACGGCGGCGGCAATGGCATCCTTCACCTGCATCCCGTTGAGGAAGCCGGAGTTTACCATCACGCCCTCCTTGGCATCGAAGCTCTCGGTGCTCACGTCGCAGCCCTCAATGATAGGAGTAATCTCCAGCCCGAAGTGCTTAGCAAAGGCGTAGTCGCGGCTGTCGTGCGCAGGCACCGCCATGATGGCGCCGGTGCCGTACCCTGCGAGCACGTACTCGCTCACCCAGATGGGGATTTGCCTGCCGGTGAAGGGGTTTTCGGCGTACAGGCCGGTGAACTTTCCGGTAACGTTCCTCACCTCGCTTTGCCGCTCGCGCTCCGAGCGGTTTTTTGCCCAGCTTACGTACGCGGCAACCTCCGGCTCCGGCGTGAATTGGGAAAATATGTGGTGCTCGGGGCATACCACCATGAACGTTGCCCCAAAAATGGTGTCGGGGCGCGTGGTGAAGATTTCGAGGAAAGTCCCCGAATCAGAGCTGTTCGCCTCACTTTCGGGTATGGTAGACCTCACCCCTGGCCCCTCTCCAAAGGAGAGGGGAAGAGCGCTGAGGGTATTTTTTATTTTTTCTACAACTTTCTTTGTAGAGTATAAAACTTCATCGTTGGTGAATCGAATAACTGAATAGCCAAGACTATTCAAATACTCTGTCCTTTGAGCATCGTATGCTTGCTGTTCTTTTTCATTGTGGTATTCACCATCAACCTCAACTACTAATTTTTGGTTGATACATACAAAATCAGGTATAAATTCTCCCACAGGGTGCTGTCGGCGAAACTTAAGTCCCAACTTTCGATTACGTAAATTTTCCCAAAGCACGGCCTCTGCCTCTGTTCGATTTTTTCGCCCTTCCTTAGTTTTATTGAGAGAGGTAATCCAATTTGGCTTTGAAGTGGTGAAATAACTGGGTTCTCCCTGTGTTGCCGTATTGCTCCCCTCTCCTTTGGAGAGGGGTTGGGGGTGAGGTCTAAGTACCGTATTGCTCCCCTCTCCTTTGGAGAGGGGTTGGGGGTGAGGTCTAAGCAGCACCTTAAACCTCACGTTTGCGCCCGTCGATCGGCCAATCCAGCTGCGCTGCGTTTCCTTGAGGCTGTCGCTCCAGTCGATGCGGTTAAGGCCGTCGAGCAGCCTATCGGCGTATGCCGTAATGCGCAGGTACCACTGGCGCATCAGCTTGCGCTCCACCGGGTGGCCGCCGCGCACCGAGAGGCCGTTGGCCACCTCGTCGTTGGCCAGCACGGTGCCCAGCGCCGCGCACCAGTTCACCATGCCGTCCTTTTGGTAGGCGAGGCGGTACTCCATCAGCGCCTGATGCCGGGCGTGCGCATCCATAGATTTCCACTCGGCAGCGGTAAACTTCATGTCGGGGTTACCGCACGCCGCGCTGACGTTGAGGTTGCCGTTTTTTTCAAACTCGGCAACCAGCGCCGCAGCGGGCTTCGCCTGCTGCGCAGCGGTATCGTAGTAGTGGCTGTAGAGGTCAATGAACGTTTTTTGCGTCCACCGGTAGTACGCAGGGTCGCAGGTGCGCACCTCCCTGTCCCAGTCAAACGAGAAGCCGATTTTGTCCAGCTGCTCGCGGTATCGCGCAATGTTGGCCTCGGTGGTGATGCGCGGGTGCTGCCCCGTCTGCGCTGCGTACTGCTCGGCGGGCAGCCCAAAGGCATCGTAGCCCATAGGGTGCAGCACGTTGAAGCCGCGCAGCCGCTTGTACCGGCTGTA
>JAIRMD010000234.1 GCA_031258915.1 Prevotellaceae bacterium | reverse complement strand
GTTGCCGAGAGCATGTGCACCTCGTCGATGATGTACACGCTGTACTGCCCCACCTGCGGCGGAATGCGCACCTGCTCTATGAGCTGGCGAATGTCCTCCACCGAGTTGTTCGAGGCGGCGTCGAGTTCGTGGATGCTGTACGAGCGCCCTTCGTTGAACGAGCGGCAGCTCTCGCACCGGTTGCACGCCTCCATTTCGGGTGTAGGGCTGGTGCAGTTAATAGTTTTCGCAAAAATACGTGCGCAGGTGGTTTTGCCCACGCCGCGCGGCCCGCAAAAGAGGTAGGCGTGCGCCAGGTGCTTGCGGACAATGGAATTTTTGAGCGTAACGGTAATGGCGGACTGCCCTACCACCGACGCAAATTCTTGCGGGCGATACTTGCGCGCGGATACTACAAATTCATCCATGATGATGCTGTGATTGTGGCCGCAAAGTTAGCATTTAATTCCCAATTACGCACAAACGGATAATTTTTTGTTTTCTTTTCTTGTTAATTTAGAAAATAGCTGTACCTTTGCTGAAAATTTACGAGATATATAAATTCAAAGTTATACTGCACGCGGGCAGGTTTTGCGCAGTAGTGGCGCTTCCCCGTAGGGGAAGCGGAGCTCGGCGCAGCCAATAGAGGGTGATACACGGTTTTCCACATTTTCCGAAGGTGGGAAGCTTGAGTTTGTAAAATAGAGAAAGGGGTTGGAAGGAGGTAACGATGAGTAAAGTAAAAATACAAGAGGATCAGTTTATTGCCGACCTGAAAAAGATTGTCAATTCGTCAAGGCAGTTTGCCTATTCCGCTGTAAATTTTGCTCAAGTCTGGCAAAACTGGCTTATCGGACAAAGAATAGTCCTGCAGGAGCAGGACGGCAAGGCAAGAGCCGAATACGGCAAACGTATTATCGAAATCGCTTCAAAAACATTGACTGCCGAGTTTGGCAAGGGATTTTCAGAAAGAAGTTTATGGAAATACAAGCAGTTTTACCTGTCATTCAGCGATATACAGATTCTGCCGACACTGTCGGCAGAATTGAGCAATTGGAAAATGCCGACAGTGCCGGCAGAATTGAAAGCGACCATAAGTCAGGCTTTGGCTGACCAATCCAAACCATCTTTACCGCTGTTGAGTTGGTCGCACTATGAACGGCTGATGAGAGTGCGAAACGAGGAAGCTCGGAGCTGGTATATGCAGGAAGCCGCAAAACAAATGTGGTCGTATCGCACACTCGACCGCAACATTTCAACGCTTTACTACCGCCGAATGCTATCATCACAGGCAAAGGAAATTGTAGAACAGGAGATGAAAGACAAAACAGCAGACTTTCAGCAAGACAAGCTCGAATTTATTAAAAATCCTTCCGTGCTTGAATTTCTCGGATTGCCTGCAAACAAAGGATATACGGAAAGCATTCTGGAACAGGCTATTATCGACCAAATGCAAGATTTCCTCCTTGAACTCGGCAAGGGATTTTCGTTTGTCGCTCGCCAACAGTTGATTCGCACCGAAACAGCCGATTTCTACATCGACATCGTTTTCTATAACTATATTTTGAATTGCTTTGTTATTGTAGAGCTAAAAACGCACGCCATCACGCATCAGGACATCGGGCAGCTGGATATGTATGTACGGATGTATGACGATTTGAGAAAAGGCGAAAAAGACAACCCTACAATCGGAATTTTATTATGCACCGAAACAGACAAGACCATAGCCCGCTATTCGGTTTTGAACGAGAACAAACAACTTTTTGCCTCTCAATACATAGATTACCTGCCAACCGAAAAACAGTTGGAAGAAGAAATTGAACGGCAAAAAGCAATACTCAAATTATCTATTACGAAAGGAGAAAACCAATGAAACAACGTTCGCCGCAAGACAATTCTTACTATTACGAAGAAAATGAATAATACCATGGAGCAAAAAGCAGTAAGCCTGCAAGGCATTAATATTTCTAACGAGCTGCCGCTGGTGTACGTTGGCGGCCCCTGCATTATTGAGAGCGAGGCGGGCTACATGGAAACCGCGCGCGCGCTGAAAAAAATAGCGGACGACCACGGGGTGCCGTTTATCCTCAAGGCCTCGTTCGACAAGGCCAACCGCAGCGCTGTAGACGCCTACCGGGGGCCCGGGCTGGACGAGGGGCTGCGCATTCTCGCCGCCGCAAAGTCGGAGCTGCGGATACCTGCGCTGGTTGATGTGCACGAGCCTTGGCAGGCCGCCCGCTGCGCCGCCGTTGCCGACGTGCTGCAAGTACCCGCATTCCTGTGCCGGCAAACAGACCTGCTGCTGGCCTGCGCCGAAACTGGCAGGGTGGTCAACGTAAAAAAAGGGCAGTTCCTTGCGCCGCAAAGCATGGAAAACGTCATCCGGAAAATTGAATCTACCGGCAACCGCAGCATCCTGCTCACCGAGCGCGGCAGCTGCTTTGGGTACGGCGATTTGGTGGTGGACATGCGCGCGCTGCACATCATGAAGCAGCTGGGCTACCCCGTGATTTTTGACGCTACCCACTCGGTGCAAAAGCCGGGAGCGCTGGGCAACGCTACCGGCGGCGACAGGACCTTAGCCCCCGTGCTGGCGCGCGCTGCGGCGGCGGTGGGCGTGGCCGGTATTTTCTTTGAGGCGCACCCTCTGCCCGAAAGCGCCCTCTCCGACGGCCCAAATTCGCTTACATACGGCGGAGTGGCGGAGATCATGCTGCAGACGGCACGGATTGATAAAATGCAAAAAAATTATTAATAAAAAAAATTAATGCAAATTAACGCAATGTTTGCTCAGAATGTCGAAAAAAAGATGTACTTTTGCTCCGATTATTTCTACGGCTTGTTGATTAATTGTTCAAAAGTGGCAGTCCCCCGTAGGGGTAGGGTGCTCAAACGTGCTGAAGGAGAGGGGATGGGCGGTGAGGTCTGCGCAGGGTGGAAAGCTTGAGTTTGAAATGCACATAATAATAATATATAGTGAAAAAAACATACTGAGATGAGTAGCACATTACGCAAGAGCAGCATTCTTTCCGGCATTATTTTTTTGCTGTCGGTGGGGAGCTTGCAGGCCGCCGACGACCCCACGTGGATTGTGGGCAGCGATACCGTTTGGGAGAGCGGCAGCGGCGGCGGGCCGGTGAACCTCTCCGCCTACCGATTTTACGGCTCCATGAGCATTCTCGATTCGCTCGAAGCGCTTCAAGACGACGGCACGATAACCTACCGCACCCTGCACGGATGGGACGACTATGAGGGGCTGTCGGTATCCCCCGATACTACCCTGACGATTCCGAACCGCCCGGCGGCCCCGGTGAGGGACTCTGATTATATCTTTAATTTTAGGGATGAGAAAATCACCATCCAGGATAAGACCTACAAGTGCGACACGATGCAGTTCATGCAGGTAGGCGGAACGCCGGTCTGGACGAACATTGAGACTCAGCAGAGTAATGGAAAGAATAACTGGACGTTTGAGGAGGCCGGCTGGAACCCAGGCTGGATGGAGAGACGCTTCCGCGTGCGCTTCGGGTATCGCGCGATGGCTAATTATGAAGAAGATCCTAATAATAACTTTGCCTCTTCCTACCGCATAGACGTGATCCCGGCGCGCCCGGCGGAGCCGGAAAACTTTTGCATCAGAATTGTTTCGGACGGCGGTGGCACGGATACAACATTTATATCCCACTCGGATAGCGCCAGCTACTATGAGCTGAGAGCAGACACCGTCGACGTCGACACGTGGACCTCACTCCACAAGGACTGCTCTGGCAGCGCAGATGTCTCCCCCTGCTGGAGCACATATCCGGCATCCTTAGATACGACCTACCATCTCCGCTATGCCGCCACCGACAGCCTGCCCGCTTCGCTCAGCGTGGTTATTTCCAATAGGCTAAACATCGTCAGATCGATAATCTTCCCCTCATACGCGTACGGCACGGAAGTGGACGAGAGCAAAAGGAAGAAGATTGAAATTTTTAACTATAGCGAAAACGACACCATCTACGCAAACTTAAAGCTCAAAAAAGGCAGCAGCTCACCATTCGTGCTGACTACTCATCCGCATAGGGATAGCACTACGGTAGTTAGACCCAGAGACGAGAGTGAGTGTTTTGTCCGCAACGATACCAATACCATTATACCCAAAAACGGGCTTTCCAGCGGCTTGTACACCGACTCGCTGGTGGTAACGTACGCCGACGGCGCAGTGCAGTACATTGCCGTTGTCCTGGAGGTCGCCCGTATACCTTGGAACATGTCCGGCATTTCCGGCAGGATTATTAGCTCTACCGAAAACATGTTAGTGCTGTATGTGACCAACGCCCAAGCCCTGTCGGGGGCGATGCTGTCGTACTACTTAGGCTCAACGTTCGCGGGACAGGGGTCGGATACGGTTCAGTTCTACGGCGAACTCACGTATTTGTTCTACAACCTTACTCCCGCCACGGCTTACCCGGTTAGCGTGAAGCCTCTTGGCAACAGCAACCATCTGGAGCCGGAGCAGCCAACGATGCTCGTTACAGGCTACACGGCCTACGCCACGCCGGTATTTGACCAAACGGTTGCGGTTAACTACTTGCAAGAGCAGCTGGAATTTATAAACAGCGCGCAGGGAAGCGACTACACGGTAACGGCGGCCGCCGGCACGGATACGGGTACGGTTTTGCCGCCCTACTCGCTGACGAGCTACCTGGACTCGCTCAGTCAGAGTACGTTTAGGGTGCGCCTAGTGCACAGAGCAGGCGTCAACCCGCCCATCCCGGCCTCGGCGCCGGGGATTTCCTCCTCCATTACGGGGCGAGCGCCCGCGCCCGCGCTTGACAGCATAACAACCGTTAACACCAGCGGCGCGACCATCGACGGGAAAATATACCTTCGCGGGGACTTTCAGTACCGCGTGCACAGCAGCATCGGGGGCAGCGGTGGGGGCAGCTGGACAACAGCCAGCGACAGCGTAACCATAGGCTCCGGGTGGTACGACATTCGCCGTCCGGCCAACAGCAACACCTTTGCCTCACACTATATACCGGTAAAGGTAGGGGGGCAGTGCATCGTTACCTTCAACAGCAACGGCGGCAACCCCTCCACCAGCCAGGCTACGGTAAAGGAGGACGCACCGATGGGGGGGCTCCCGAGCTCTATCTCTAACCCAACACGGTTAGGCCACGAGTTTGTTGCTTGGTACACGACCCAGGAGCTTACGACCGAGTGGGATCTTGCGACCGACACCGTTAAGCAGGACACCACGCTGTTCGCCAAGTGGGAGGTTAAGAAGGAGGTCCTAACCATCTGCGCCGCGAAGGCTATGCAAAACATCACCTACGGTCAAGACGACAGCATTTGCTTCACCCCCTACGCGGATAACTCCACCCCGCTCCCGGCAGGCTGTACGCTAAGCGGCAGCCTGGTGCTGAACGGCGCAGCCAAAAGCTCGTCCGGCCACTACAAGGTGGGGCGCTACGGGTTTGACACCATCATGGTCGTGCTGCTCTACAACAACAACAAAGACACTGTAAACCAACACTTTACCATCTCAATGAAGGCAGACAGCGTAAGCATCAGCAAAAAGGTGCTTGAGCTGATGAACGTCGTCGTAAACAGCAAGGTTTACAACGACAGCGCGTCCGCCGGGAACCCCCCGTTCACAGGGACGCAGCCCTCGCTGGTGCCCGGCTACGTGGTGAGCGGCGATACTGTAGCGCTGGTGAACGGTGCCCCTGTCTTTGGCAACAAAAATGTAGGCAACCAAATACCCATAACGTTCGACCCGCCATTTACGCTCACGGGCAAAGACTCGGGCAACTACGACCTACCGCAGCCGACGGGTATAGCTGCCAACATCACGCGCGCCACGCTGACCGTCACGCCCACGAGCGGCCTATACAAAATATACGACCCGCAGCAGAGCGACCCGCCGCTTACGTACAAAGCTTCCGGCTGGAAAGGCGACGACAGCATCTCGTCGCCGCTCAAAGATTCGCTGAGCCGCACCGCAGGAGAGGATGTGGGCACGTTCAGGATTGGCCTGGGCAACTTGAAGGATACAAGCGGAAATTACACCATCTCCTTTGTGGACAGCGTACTGTTCCATATTAAGAAGGCAACGCCTGACAAGAAGCACTTCACCTACGCGCCTCCGCAGGACACCGTTTACAGCGGCGCGGCAAAAACGGCGATAGTTAGCATGAAGAGCCCTTACACCCTTGGCAGCGCAGTAAACCTGACCGTTAAGTACTACCAGGGGGACAGCGAAAAGAATCCGATAAGCGTGGGCACCTACACGGTGAAGGTGTTTGTACCTGAGGGCGCGGGCAACCTCACCCACAACGAAATAGGGATTGAAGTAGGGAGCTTTAGCATCATCAAGAAAAAAATTAGCGTTACGGGCGGCGCGGTAATGGAAAAAGCGTACGACGGCACGGACACCGCCGCCGTCGCCGCCTCGGGCTTG
>JAIRMD010000171.1 GCA_031258915.1 Prevotellaceae bacterium | reverse complement strand
AATATTACCCGCATGTTTGATTTTAGACACATCGGGTATTTGCTGCTTTTCCTCAAACACCTTTTTAGCAAACCTCACCAAAACACCATTTTCAAAGTATTCAAAATCGGGCTCGGGGTAGCTCCCTTTGCGAGCGTCATCCAGTATTTTCAGCGTGCCCCTCCCCCACGATTCTATTTGCCCCGAACGGTAGAATATGTTAGCAATTAGCTTATTCCTCAGGCGCGATAAGTGCTGCTCTTTCAAGGACTCAATACGCAGGGGAAACATCAGCTCTCCCTCATTCCACAGCTCCAAGCTGCCATCAAATACCTTGATGGTGAAAAAAGTATTTGCACCATAATCGCGATGGATGACCGCGTTTAGGATGGCCTCGCGCAGCGCCATTTCGGGGTATTCCAGCGTTTCAATACGCTGCAAGCCGCTATACGAAAAATTTTTTTGCAGATACTTGCCAATAAGCAGCTCCATAATCCTGTCCGGCATCTGAAAAAGCGGACACTCAACTACGTCATCCGTCACCAAATCCACGTGGCTGTTGCCCCTAAAGCGCCCAACTTTGCATACTCCAAGGAAGCAGTAGCGGGTAGGCTTTTTGGAAAAAAGAAGCAACGCCGCCCTCGTAAGCACGCCATTTTTGCTTAACCCCAGATTCTCGAACAAATCCTGCACGCTGTTTTCGTTAACGTCTACCGGCAAGCGATTTGCCTGAATGGCTTTGCGGGTAAACAGGCGCACCACGCCGCTATCAATTTCGTCCCACGAGGCATCGGGAACAGGCACCTCGTCCCACGTCAGGTTGTTTGCCGTAAGCAGCAGGTGCTGCAGCGCGTTTCCTCTCAGCTCCTGCGTTGTGCTGCCGCTCCGGATGTAAAATCGCCCGTGAAACGAAACTGGGTATGGGCTTTTTGGAACCTCAACTTCGAGGTACTTCAAGTCATCTTTTTCCTGTACGCGCACATTCGCCTGAACACCCAGAATGTTGGCAATTTTGTTGGGCAAATCTTCCAGCAGCTTGGCCGAGTTGTTGACGCCGCAAACGCTTCCATCATCCCTGACGCCAACGCAGAGCTTGCCGCCGGCGGTATTGGCAAACGCCGACAGCGCTCGCAGGTTGTCGTCCCGCCAGCTCTCCTTCCACTCAATATGCTGCGACTCGTTGCTCTGCATACGCTCCCGTAACTAACTCTAATTCTAATTGCTTTGCGCTTGCCTTTTCTTTTACCCCGTGATTACGCTGCGCAAAACCGGTTATGTCAAAATTGCAAACAAGGGCTTCCACCATTTCCCGTCGATTTTCCATGTTGCCCCCATTATGGTAAAAATGGGGTTTAGTAATGATATTAAACTTGCTCCAATATTTTTTAATCATTTCATTTTCGCGCCAATCATTATGGTGCCATGTGGAAAGAATGAATTTTGCTTTTGTTTCGCTTAGTAAGTGGAACAAGTTTTTTTCGTCCTTTTCCGTCCAACCGTTATAGTAATCCGCATGGCGACCGAAATATGGAGGGTCGCAATAAATGATATCGTTTTCGGTAGCCAGTGGGATAATCTCAGAAAACAATTTATTGTAAAATTGCCAATCCGGCTCAGGAGAAATAATTTGAGAAATAGCGCTTAGCTGATTAATAATTTTTGTAATATATGCCTGTGCAAAGCGGTCGGGTTTTTTGCAAAACGGAATATTCCAATTTCCTTTGCGCCCAAAACGCATCATACCGTTAAACCCTGCACGGGAAAGAAAAATAAAATCAAAGGGCGAATATTCACCGCTGTTAAATCTTGTCCGCACCGTCAAGTAATGGTCGTAACCGTTGTTGCCTGCTTCACGTAGCAATTTTCCTTCATTCTCAAGATATTGTTTCATCAATGAAGCGGTAATCCGGTGCTCCTGCACCAACTTGTAAAACTTGATAATGTGTGGATTGGTATCGTTCAAAATCGTTTTTTTATACCTCGTATTGAAAGCCACAACACCTGTTCCCAAAAACGGCTCAATCCAGCGTCCGCTCATTTTGGGGGCTACATCTATAATCCAAGGAACAAGTTTTGTTTTAATACCTTGACTTTTAATGGGTGGTATAACAACTTTCATATCAAAACGCTACTCTCTTACAATCTTACTCAACAAATCCGCACGTCCTTTAAATATCAGGAAATCTTTCAAATTGGTAATCTTTACTGTTTTACCGTCTTTTATCATTATTGCTGAACCAAAATTTATCCAGTATTCATCAAACCAACTTTCTCCGAGCTGACTAAAAACACCATTTTCGGCTTTCAAATCTTTTAAGCTCAAGGCACAACCGATATTTGCCGTATTACCAGAGCCTTGCTTGTCGCTTGCAATTTTCCATTTCTCAGCAACGAAAAAATCAAAATCTTTGATTACAGAGGCAATCGATTCTAAATGTTCTACAGTCGCAACCTCTTTTCCTCCATTTTTTTTAATTGTAGCGTCGTATTTTTCCTGTAATCCCTGAACGCTGTAAATTTCGGTCTCGGATACATCCAAATCTGCTCGGGCGTATATTATCCCTAAACAATAATGACCTAAATATTGATTATAGGCAAATTGAATATTCTTCTGCTTGTCGCGTTCTTTGAAATACGCACCGTGACTACCCAAAGTAAAACTTACTATGCCGCTTTTCCTGCGGTAAGTTGTTTTCAAATCAACTGCAAATTTAATGGTCTCATCATTTTTATAGACAAAAGTCAGGTCGGGATAATAGTTTTGCTGTTCCGCCAAAATAATGTTGTAACCTATTTGCTCTGCAAATTGAATAATTTGAGGGAAAATATGTATTTCAAGAATTTTTGAAACAATCTTTGTATCAGACGAAATCGTATAGATGTTTTTGTAAACATCTATGAAACCTTTAATAGACCATTCTCCTGTTTCCGTTGCAACGTAGCGGCGCAACTTTTCAGTAAAGGTATCCAATGCTTTCTTAAATTCCGCCTTGTAATGTTGTTCAACAGACATACAAAAATGTTTTATATATTTATCCAAATCTTCCGCTGCTTTTTACGCAAAAATCCGCCGTCTTTATTACCGCATCTTTTTCGTATTTTCTCCTTCCACTCAGTATACTGCGACTCTTTGCTCTGCATACGCGTAGCTTGCTTTTTACCTGTCGATGCAGGGGATAACGTAGTCCAGCGATGCGCCAATCATAATCAGGTCGGCGACTTTGGCTTCGGTGGCAATGGCCTTTAGCGCCCCCACCAGCACCAGCGATGGCGAGCGGAACTTGACGCGGTAGGGCGTTTTGTCGCCCTTGCTGGTGATGTGCACGCCCAGCTGCCCGCGGGCGTTCTCCACGCGCTGGAAAAACTCGCCCTCCGGCAGGCGGATGATAGCCTTTGTTTTGGCGGCGTGCGCCCCTTCGGGGATGTTGTCCACCAGCTGCTCAATGATGCGGAGCGACTGCTCTATTTCGTCCAGACGGATAACGTAGCGGTCGTAGGTCAGCCCTTCGGTGCGAATGACCTCGTCGAAGTTTGCCTTTGCGTAGGCGGCGTAAGGCTCAATTTTGCGGATGTCGTTGCGCCACCCCGACGCTCGTCCCGACGGGCCGGTAGCGCCAAGCGATATGGCTTTTTCCTTGCTCAGGTAGCCAATGCCCTTCATGCGGCCGCGCGCAATGGGGTTGTTGGAGAAGAGCAGGTGGTGCTCCTTGAGCATTTTGCGCATGTAGGGGATGAACTCCTTTACCCTTTTCTGAAAGTTGGGGTGAATATCCCGCGCCACGCCGCCAATGACGCTGTAGTTTGCCATGAGGCGACCGCCGGCGGTTTCCTCAAAGATGTCCATTATTTTTTCGCGGTCGCGCATGCCGTACACAAACGCCGTGATGGAGCCCATGTCCATGCACATGCACCCCCAGCCCAGCAGGTGCGAGGCAATGCGGGTGAGCTCGTCGAATATGGTGCGGATGTAGTGGGCACGCTCCGGCACCTCCAGCGCCAGCGCCTTTTCGCAGCAGAGGCACACGGCGTGGCGGTTCATCGTCCCCGACAGGTAGTCCAGCCGGTCGGTGAGGTGGAGGATTTGCGGGTAGGTGTAGCCCTCGCACATCTTTTCTATGCCGCGGTGGATGTACCCAAAAACGGGGTCTATTTTTTTGATGATTTCGCCGTCGAGCGCCACGCGCAGGTGGAGCACGCCGTGCATGGCGGGGTGCTGCGGGCCAAAGTTCACCACGTACTCATCCTCGCCAAACGCCTGATGCACCTCCTCCACGCGCTCGCCCATCTTGATGCTGATGGAGGGTATGCGCTCCATGTCGTCGATGAGCTCGTTCTCCAGCGGCACGGGGTTGAGGGCGGGGTCGGCGTTGTAGTCCTTGCGCAGGGGAAATCCGCGCCAGTCGGCGCGGAGGAAGATGCGGCGCATGTCGGGGTGGTTGATGAAGCGGATGCCGAAAAAGTCGTACACCTCGCGCTCGTACACCGATGCCGAGTCCCATAGGTCGCTTACCGAAAAGAGCTCGGGCTGCTCGCGGCTGTCGGTGCGCGTTACCAGCGTTACCACCAGCGAGGGGTTTTGCGAGGGCGACAGGTGGTAGGCTGCGCCCAGCGCGTCGCCAAAGTCCATGCCCACGAGGTCTATCAGGTAGTCGAATGGCTGCGGGCTTTCGTGCCGCAGGTAGCGGGCTACGCTGTAGAGCTTGTCTTGGGGTACGGCTACGGTCAGCCGGTTATCCGCCTGCTTTACGCCGGTAAAGCCAAGCGACAAAAGTTCTTGTTCAACGGTTTGCATCGGCAGCGCTATTAGGGTTGGACGAATGGGCTATTTGTGGCTGATGGGGCAGCTTGAAGAAGTTTTGCACCTTAATTTTTCGCGCCATCTGCATCATTCCGTAGAGGACGGCATCCGGGCGGGGGGGGCATCCGGGGATGAACACGTCCACCGGAATAACTTCGTCTACGCCCTTCACCACGTGGTACGAATCTTTGAACGGTCCGCCGCAGATGGCGCAGCTGCCGATGGCCATTACGTAGCGCGGCTCGGCCATTTGCTCGTAGAGGCGCTTGAGCACCGGCGCCATTTTGTGCACTATCGTTCCGCACACAAAAATCACGTCGGCTTGGCGGGGGCTGTTGCGCGTTACCTCCCAGCCAAAGCGGGCAAAGTCGGCGCGGGCGGCCCCCACGCACATGAACTCAATGCCGCAGCAGCTCGTGGCAAAGGTGAGCGGCCACACCGAGTTCGACCGTCCCCAGTTGATAAAATCGCTCAGCTTGCCCACAAAGATGTTCACGCCGTTTTTGCGCAGCTCCGCTACGTACTCTTCGAGGTATTCGTTATCGTTGAAGTCCTCGTACTTCATGTTGGGGATGCGTATATTCTTTACTTCCATACCAGCACTCCTTTTTTCCACGC
>JAIRMD010000155.1 GCA_031258915.1 Prevotellaceae bacterium | reverse complement strand
GCTGCTGAAAGCGGCGGAGCAATGGAGCAAAAGCAAGGGCATGACTGGCGTTCAAGGCCCCTTGGGGTTTACCGATTTCGACATTGAAGGAATGCTGGTGGAAGGATTCGAGCATTTGCCGCCCATCATCAGCCCCTACAACTACCCCTACTACCCGCAGCACCTCGAAAAGCACGGATACGGAAAGGCCGTAGACTGGCTGCAGTACCGCCTCAACGCCTCGCAACCCGTGCCCGACAAAATACGGCGAATTAACCAAGCTATTGCGTGCAAGTACAACCTGCGCACGGTAATCTTCAAAAAGAAAAGAGATATTATGCCCTACACCCGCAAATTTTTTGAAGCCGTCAACGCATCGTGGGAAAATATTTATGGCTTTGTACAGCTGACGCCCGAACAAATAGACTACTACGTAAAATCGTTTTTTTCTTTTGTACGTCCCGAGCTGCTCTGCTTTATTTTAGACAGCAAAGACAACGTGGTGGGCTTCGGGCTTAGCATGCCCACGCTCTCGCGGGCATTCCAAAAGGCAGAGGGAAGGCTTTTTCCTTTCGGGTTTATTCACGTCCTGAAAGCGCTTCGCAAGTACTCCGAGATAGATTTATACGTCAACGGCGTGCTCCCCGAATGGCAACACCGCGGAATTCATTCGCTGTACTACGTAGCCATGAACGAGCTGTACATTAAGCATCGCATCAAAGCAGCCATTTCCTCTTCGCAGCTGGAATCCAACATCAACGCGCTGGGTATTTGGAGCAACTACGAAAAAGAGCTGCTGTTTCGCACCCGCTGCTACATTAAAGAAAACATATAGCTCATGCACTGTTGGCGCACGCTGCCGTCCTTGCTGGTGTTAGCTGAGGTGCCGGAAAATCACGGGCAGATTCCTTTTGTCAGCTTCATGGCGCAGAAGTGCGGGCCGCACATGGTGCAGTGGTCGCTGTCGTCGCCCGTGCGACCGGCCCTGTAGTATTCGAGCGCTTTTTCGGGGTCGAGCGACAGGTTAAGCTGGTCTCTCCACCGGAAGTCGAAGCGGGCTTTGCTCAAAGCGTCGTCCCGGACTTGCGCGCCGGGGCATCCCTTTGCAAGGTCGGCGGCGTGAGCGGCTACCTTGTAGGCAACCACGCCGGCGCGAACGTCCTCCTTGTCCGGCAGCCCCAAGTGCTCCTTGGGCGTAACGTAGCAAATCATGGCCGTGCCGTACCACGCGATTTGCGCCGCGCCAATGGCTGAGGTGATGTGGTCGTAGCCCGGAGCAATGTCGGTGGTCAGCGGGCCGAGCGTGTAGAACGGAGCGCCGTGGCAGTGCTTCACCTGCTCATCCACGTTGGCCTTTACCTTGTGCATGGGCACATGGCCGGGGCCTTCTACCAAAACCTGCACCTGATGCTTCCAAGCCGTCAGGGTAAGCTCTCCCAGAACGGCAAGCTCGGCGAGCTGGGCGGCGTCGTTAGCGTCGCGGATGGAGCCGGGACGGAGGCCGTCGCCCAAAGAAACCGCAACGTCGTACTGCTTCAGTATTTCGCAGATGTCGCCAAAGCGGGTGTAGAAAAAATTCTCCTCTCCCCGCTGCGCCATCCAGCTGGCGATAATTGAGCCGCCGCGGGAAACGATGCCGGTTAGGCGCTGCCTGGCTAACGGCAGGTGTGCGCGGAGCAATCCGGCGTGAATGGTGAAGTAGTCCACGCCCTGCTCGCACTGCTCAACCAGCGTGTCGCGGTAGACTTCCCAGCAGAGATCCGCTATTTTTCCGTTCACCTTTTCCAGCGCCTGATACACCGGCACCGTCCCCACCGGTACGGGCGTATTGCGGATAATCCACTCCCGCGTTTCGTGGATGTTGCCGCCGGTGGACAAGTCCATCAGCGTATCCCCGCCCCACTTGCAGCTCCAAACCGCTTTCTCCACCTCCTCGTCAATCCCCGACGACAGGGCGGAGCTGCCGATGTTGGTGTTTATTTTCACCAAGAAATTTGTCCCGATAATCATCGGCTCCGCTTCGGGGTGGTTGATGTTGGCGGGGATAACCGCGCGCCCCGCCGCCACTTCGTCGCGGACAAATTCGGGCGTGACGTGCGTCGCTATTCCCAGCGCTTCATTCTGCCCGTTTTCGCGAATGGCTACGTACTCCATTTCGGGCGTAACTACGCCCTGCCGGGCGTAGTACATTTGCGTGATGTTTTTCCCTTTTGCGGCTCGCCGAGGGAGGTTTACAGGCGGAAAACGGATGGCGTTGAGGCTTGCGTCCGCAAGGCGTTTTCGGCAGTAGGCAGACGAAAATGACAGCAGCTTTTCGGTATCGTTTCGGCGCTCAATCCATGGCTCGCGCAGGCGATGCAGGCCTTTGCCTATATCAATGGCAGAGTCACTATCGGAGTAAGCGCCGCTGGTGTCGTAAACAACAACGGGGGCGTTTTTTTCGCTCTTCTCTACTCCGTTCTCAACGGAAATCGTATCCAGCAAAGATATTTGGCGCATCCCGACTTTAATGTTGTGTATTTTGCCTTGCACGTAAATCTTCCGCGAAGAGGGATAAGATATGCGCTTGGAGCTGTTTTTTATAAAATTATGCATCTTATGTAAATTAATTTTATCCGGCCATCACGAGGTTTATTCGTAGCTCCTAATTCCTATAATTCCCCATGCTGCTTGAACTTGTCGATGGCAGAGCAGAGGGTGAGAAAAATTTCCTCCACGCTTCCCACCCCTTTCGCCGAAACATGCTTGCCCTGCGCAGCGTAGTATCCAACTAACGGCGCGGTTTTTTCGTGGTACACGGCTATCCGGTTACGAATGATTTCTTCATTTTGGTCATCGGCGCGACCGGAGCACTTGCCGCGGCTCAGCAAGCGGCGAACAAGCTCGTCTTCGGGGGCGCTGAGCGCAACCATACCGGTAACGCACAAGCCATGCTCCGGCAACATGCTATCCAGCATTTCCGCTTGAGGGATGGTGCGCGGAAACCCATCAAAAATGAAGCCATTCGACGCTCTGTGCGCCTTTATTTTTTCCGCTATCATTGACGCTACCATGCTGTCCGGAACCAGCTGGCCGCTATTTATCAGCTGCTTGGCAATAATCCCATGCTTGGAGCAGCGGGCAATTTCGTCGCGAAGCATATCGCCCGTTGAGAGGTGCACAAGCTTGTATTTTTCTACTAATCTGGCGGCTTGCGTGCCTTTGCCGGCTCCCGGTGCGCCCAGTAAAACAATGTTTAACATTTACGTAGCCAAAAAGTTCAGTGATTTATAATTCCGATGAATTTACTTCCCATTGTACCATCGCATAAATATTGGGCAAGTTGCGTCCCAACCCATTATAATCTAACCCGTATCCAACAATAAAATCGTTAGGGATTTGCATGGCGATGTAGTCAACGGGCAGCGTTTTTCGATATACTTCGGGCTTGATCAGCATGGCAGCAATTTTTACCGAGCGGGGTTTATGGCGCATGAGCGTTGCCATGAGCGATTCGTAGGTGTTACCTGTATCTACAATGTCCTCAATAACAATTATATCTCGCCCCACCAGCGCATCGCTAATGCCGATGAGCTCGGTAACCTTACCGCAGCTGCGCTCGCCGTGGTACGATGCCAGCTTGACAAACGATATTTCGCACGGAAACGTAATACGTTTAAGCAAGCTGGAGGCAAACATAAACGCGCCGTTGAGCACAGACAGAAATAGCGGTATGCTATCGTCGCCCTTGTGGTCGGCGTTGATTTTGTCCGCAACAGCTTGTATCGCTTTGTCAATTTCCTGCTCCGAGATGCTCATCCGAAATATTTTATCATGCAATTTTATTTGCTTCATATTAAGCATTTTAACAACATAACGAGGTGAAAGTAGAGTGAAAAAATTACGAAAATCGGAGTTCGCTACCTATTCATACGCTAAATTTGCGTAAGTTTGCACGCTATAAAAATCGGACGAAATTACTACATTATTACTACACTACTACTACATTTTTCAGTAAAAATATTTATCATGTCAGCTAAAGTTAGCGTTATTATGGGCAGCGCCTCCGATTTACCTGTGCTGGAGGAGGCATTTAAATTTCTCAGGGAGAATAGCATAGAGTTTGAAGTGAACGCTCTTTCGGCGCATCGCACCGCCGATTTGGTTGCCGATTTGGCAAAAAATGCGCATACGCGCGGCGTCAAGGTATTTATTGCGGCGGCAGGCGGCGCAGCGCACTTGCCCGGCGTGGTAGCGGCGTTCACCCCGCTGCCGGTGATTGGCGTGCCCATTAAATCGTTAAACTCCATTGACGGCTGGGATTCAATACTTTCTATTTTGCAGATGCCCGCAGGTGTTCCCGTAGCAGCGGTAGCGCTCAACGGGGCAAAGAATGCGGCCATTCTTGCTGCGCAGATTATCGGCATAGGCGAACCGCAGGTGCAGCAGCAGCTAATAGGCCTAAAAGCAGATATGGCCGCAAAGGTAATTGCTGCAAATGAAGAAGTTAAGCAAAAAATCAAAGCGTTGAGCGCTGATGCTATCGAAAATCCGCGTTAGGTGAAATTTTGCCACCTTACTTCAGCGGCAGCAAGTCCACCGATTTGTAGAATACTTCGGCGGCCTCCAGCTGTAGGAGTATTTTTCCTTCGGCCACCGAAAGGTTATAGGCTTCGTTCACCTTTTCGCCGTTCACGTAGTGCTCCGAGACGTTGTCGAGGCAAATGATTTCGATGGTGTTCCACTCCGGCGCAGGCTTTTCGAGGTTGGCCATGCGCACAACCCTGTAGGGCTGCCCTTCGGGGCTGAGGTTGGGGGATTCGAGCGAGGTGGCGCCCACCAAGTAGTAGTCGCCGCAATCGTTCTCCTGCACCTGACACTCGATGGAGAGCGGCCAAACGTTGTCCGGCGCGGTGTCGGGGAAGTGGTAGAGGATGCCGCTGTCGCGCGGGCGGTCTAAGCGCGGCGCGTACTTCTTTTCGCCCCAGCGGAACACTACGCGCAGGTAGTAATTTTTGAAGGCCTCCTCTGTGCAGAGGTAGCCCATGCTTTCGCCGTCAAAGTGCAGCACGCCGTTTTCCACCGTAAAGGCTTTTTCTGCGTCGTTGTTTTTGCCGTAGGCTTGGGTGTAGGTGTACCAGCCCGTCAA
>JAIRMD010000073.1 GCA_031258915.1 Prevotellaceae bacterium | reverse complement strand
AGTGGCCAAGGTCGAGGTCGGTTACCGCCCCGTCGATGGTTACGTAGCACTCCCCATGCTCGTATGGGTTCAGCGTGTCCGGGTCGACGTTGAGGTAGGGGTCGAGCTTCTGGATAGCTACAGAGAATCCGCGCGCCTGTAGCAGCTTCGCCAAAGATGCCGCCACTATGCCTTTTCCGAGGGAGGAAACAACGCCGCCCGTTACAAAAATATACTTCGTTGCCATTTTTAGTTGTGAAAAAAAAACAGGCAAAGGTAGCATTAAATTCCCAATTACGCGCAAGCGGATAAAAATTGGGTGCATTTCAAATCGTCGCCCAAGCAATACCTACGGGCAGGGTGTTCGGACCCGTTAAAATTATCTTGCTACGTCAACCGCAGCTGCTGCGGCAAGCAAGATCTTTTTCATATCGCTAAAGTGTTCATGGGTATGCATACTCCATCTCCTGCTCTTTCCGTTGGCGGCGGGCGGGGGCGAGCCTCTGCGACGTTTCGCCGCATATCGTGTACTCCTCGCCGTCAAAGTCGTCAATGCCGATAAGCGTGTCGTCCGTGATGAAAATAAGCCACTCGTCGTGAAAGCGCGCAGCGAACCTCTTCCACACGTCAATTTCCTGCGCCATAAAGCTGTCCAAATCGTAAACGGATTGAGGCGTTACCTCCACAATGTGCTCGTTGGTAAGCGCATTAAGCTTATAGCGCAGCCTTACACCGCTAAACTGGCTTGCGAGGGCTTTAAGCTCGCCTGTTATGAATTTTCTTGAGTTCATGGCCTTCAGTATTTTTTTAGAATTGATGTAATAACCGATGACAGCCGTAGCGCCCTTGCGCTTTTTTTCACATCAAACGGAGCATTGCTGTAGTCTGCGCTTATTCGCAGCTCTTTGAGCTCCCATATTTTTCTGTAAAATGCGCGAAAGTTAGCAGCGCTATCTTTCCCCGCAGATTTTTCAATACGCCCTCCAATCTCGGCTATCAGCGCCTCGTGCGGGTTACGCCGCCGCGTCAGTTCCTCCGGCGTTTTCTTCATGCTGTGCAGCCAGATGTGCATCATCAGCTGGTAGCAGCAGTAGTAGGCGGGGTGCGCGGCGGCGGGGTGCAGCCCCTTTTCGTGGAGCAGCGCGGCGGCCTGCTGTAGCGCGTCTGATTTGTCGGTAAGGTAGCTCATAGGGGGTACGGGGTTAACGGGGTTCGGGGCAAAGGTAGGCAATTTTGCGCAAATGTGCGCAGAAAAGGTGTACATTTGCGCCGCTTTTTGGGACTTTAGCTTTTCATCTACAGCGCATCGCCAGCGGGGTACACAAAGAGCGGTTACGCCTTGTATAAAGAAGCCGGGCGGGATGATTTTTCGGGAGAGTGCGCCACGATAGCTGACGAAAGCATGATGGTAATGAGCTTTTGCGCATTGCCCTCATACCTTTTCAGAAAATAGTATTTTTGCTTTGCGAATTAGTAATAAGATAAGGTGATTTGGCTATGCTTTGATACAAAAATAGCGATTTAGATACCATATTGTAGCTAATATGCAAACGGGCTATTTTTTTAGCTGTTGAAGTGAGCATTGTAAAAGTAAAATTCTATACATTTGCAGCAACTAAAGTTTGAAAAGAAATGCGTAAGCTTTGCCCCAACATAGCGATTTTGGCTTTAAGTAGCTCGCCGCTGCCAATGCTTAGCAGGAGGGCCAACGCGCACCTTGACCACACACACACACACACACACACACACACACACACACACACACACACACACATGATGGCGAGCTCGCAAGGTACATAATTTTTGCGTGCGCTACAATAGGGAAATCCTTTTATTTTGAAGTGAATGGTCTGCTTTTTCGACCGTTCACTTTTTTTATGCCTACAGGCGTAGCGCTGCTGCTCCTGCTGGTGCGTCCATACGCTGCGGCGCTCATTTCTTCACCCTTCTATACCATCTATTCGCACTTTTTACGCCATAGCAGGCAGCAGAGTCTTTTCTCGGCTGTCGGTTATTTGTTTCTATTCACTTTCTATTCACTTAAAATGTTTTATTATGAACAAAAATTCACTTGATCAAAATCGAGCAGGGGTAGCGCTATCTACCCCCGCTCCGGCGGTCGGCGACAGGCGGAGGCGTATGAAGCGTCTCGTGCTGTTGTGGCTGCTATGCGCCTTGCTCCCCTTGTCGGCAGGCGCACAAAATCTCAACGTTTCCGGCACGGTGCACGACGGCAACGGCGAGCCTGTGGTGGGAGCAAGCGTTGTTGTTAAGGGCTCTACCGTAGGCGCTGCTACCGACGCAAACGGCGGCTACACCGTCAGCGCACCCGCCAACGCTACGCTGGTGTTCTCCTTTCTTGGCTTTAACACAAGGGAGGAGCCGGTTGACGGGCGCGGACGCATCGACGTTACCCTGAGCGAAGACAACCGAGCGCTCGACGAGGTGGTGGTGGTAGGATACGGCGTGCAGAAAAAGGCAAACCTCACCGGCTCTGTGGCGTCTATCTCTTCGGACAAGCTGATAAACCGTCCGGTGCAGAGCCTCACAACCGCCATAGCGGGGCTGGCGCCCGGAGTGAGCGCTACGCAAACCAGCGGAAACCCCGGCAGCGAATCCGTAACGCTGCGCATCAGGGGCACCGGCTCGTTTAACAGCAGCTCGCCGCTGGTGCTGGTGGACGGCGTGGTGGCCGACATGGTGCCGGTGAACGCCGACGATGTGGAGAGCATCACCTTCTTGAAGGATGCTGCCTCGGCGGCCATCTACGGGTCGAGAGCCGCAAGCGGGGTGATCCTCGTTACCACCAAAAAAGGCAAAAAGGAGAAGCCGAAAATCGTTTTTTCGGCGCTTACGGCGCAGGAGCAGGCTACCACAAACGTGAAATTTCTCTCCGACATGCCCACGTGGATGTCGCTTCACAACACCGCAAGCCGCAACAACGCCCCCGACGCCGAAAATCTGCGCTACGAGCAGGCCACCATCGACGCCTGGGCGGCGGCTAACGCCAACCCAAACGGCACCTACACCGACGAGGCCACCGGAAATACCATTCCCAACTGGCTGGCGTACCCCAATACCGACTGGGCGCAGGAGATGTTTCAGCCAACCTACTTCCAGAAGTACAACCTCTCGGTTTCGGGCGGAAGCGACGCCTCCGTTTACTTCATGTCGCTGGGCTATCAGGATAATCCGGGAACGCTGGAGAATACCGGAATGAAGCGCATCAACATCAGGGCAAATCTGGAAACCAAAGTGGCGGACTTCATTACCTTTGGCACGCAAACCTACGCCACAAAGGAGTACAAGGAGCCGGGAGACGTGTCGATGACCTACCTGTATCAGGCATTGCCAAGCATCAACCCCAAGTACAACGGGCTGTACGGCTACTCCGAAGACCCCAACATGACGCCCGTGAACAACATTCTGCGCACTATTGCGTCGCAGGGCGGAATGAACGAGTACACCCGCCTCAACACCACGTGGTACACCAACGTGGACATCTGGAAGGGCATCTCTGCCGAGGCGAAATTCAACTACAGCGAGTACATGCGCGAAGACGAGCACTATGCGCAGGACATCCCCATGTACAGCTTCCGGCAGGGTACGGACGCGCCCGTGTACGGCATGGGCGTGCTTGAGCAGGCTACCACCTACCGCTACGCCTACAATTCGCGCAGCTACACCGCCGACGCGCTGCTGAAGTACGCGGGGACGTTTGGGAAGCACAGCGTGAGCGCCCTGCTCGGGTACGAGCAGTACTGGTCGCAAAGCAGCGGCTTTAGCGCCACCAAAAAAGGCTTGATAGACTGGAGCATTACCGACATCACCTCTGCTGCCGAAATGGAGGCCATAGGAGGCTCCGCAAAAACGGACTACGCCATGCTATCCTACTTTGGCCGCGTAAACTACGACTACGAAGGAAAGTACCTCTTTGAGGCCAACTTCCGCTCCGACGCCTCCTCGCGCTTTGCCCCCGGACATCGCTGGGGAACATTCCCCTCCTTCTCTGCCGGCTGGCGGCCAAGCGAAGAGGCCTTCTTTGAGCCGCTCAAAGCTGCCGTGAACAGCCTCAAGCTACGCGCTTCCTACGGATCGCTGGGCAACACCACCAGCGGAAACTACGACTGGCAGGCGCTCTACAAAAAGGTGAACAACGTGTTCGACGAAAGCGTAGCCAACGGCGTAATTCAGTCCTCCATCCCCAACTACCTCCTGTCGTGGGAAAAAGTTACCACCCTCGATTTTGGGTTTGAAGCCTCGTTCCTCAGGCAGCGGCTCGGCGTAGAGCTTGACTGGTACAGGCGCAACACCGAAGGTATTCTGACAAGCTCCCAGATATTCCTCACCATGGGAAACATCTCGGCGCCAATGAGCAATACCGCCGACATGCAGAACACAGGCGTGGAGTTCGTGCTGCGGTGGGACGACAAGATTGGCGACGTTCGCTACGGGGCAACGGTCAACGCAAGCTACAACATCAACGAGGTAACAAAGTTCAAGGGCGCCCTGAAGTATGAAGCAGACCCCAACACCCTCGATATATGGGGCAACCCCACGTGGCGCTACACCAACCTTAGCGACGTATCTACCGGCGGCGACACCCGAAGGGTAGAGGGGTACGCCATCGACGAGTACTTCCTGCGCCGACCCTATCAGGGCAACGGTTCCTACACCAACGCCGACGGATCGGTTAACCCCGCCGGGGGGCCAAAAGACGGCATGATACGCACCAAAGCCGACCTTGAGTGGGTGAAAGCGATGATTGCAGAAGGATACACCTTTAACAACAACATCACAACGGTGAAGGAAAACGCCGGCAGCCTCTGGTACGGCGAAATGATTATGGCCGACGTAAACGGCGACGGCCGCTACGGTAACGACGACGACCGCGAGTTCATCGGCAAATCCGCCACCCCGAAGTGGGTAGTCGGGCTAAACCTCTTTGCCGAATGGAAAGGGATTGACCTGAGCATGACGTGGGCGGGACGAATCGGCTCGTGGCACTACATCAACTCCAGAGGGGTTAACTACTCGTTGCTATCGAACCCCAACGATGCGCTGCCCGCAGACGCCGCCGGCATCTACTACTCCTACGACGCCGTGAAGGCTTACGAAGACTACGACAGCTACGACCCTGCCGCCGACCCGACGGCAAACATCAACGGAAAATACCCCCGCCTGCTGGCGAGCGCCGCTTCGGCAATGCCCAACAACGTATTTTACCTGTACAACTCATCGTACTTTAAGCTGAAAACGCTGCAAATAGGCTACACCCTGCCCCAAAAGTGGGTGACCCCGCTTAAGATAAGCAACCTGCGCATCTTCCTGTCGGGCGAAAACCTGCTCACCTTTGCCAACAAAGACTTTCCGGGAGTTGACCCCGAGCTGGGCGGAAGCATTAACGTGTACCCCATTGCAAGAATGCTTTCGGGCGGTATAACAATTGGTTTTTAACATTTTAAATCTAACGAAATATGAAAAAGATAGGCTATTTTATCCTGACCATTGCCCTGCTTGGCGGCGCAGCTGCCTGCACGGAAATTCTGGACACCGCGCCCTACAATGAATTGTCCAGCGGGAGCATGTGGACGAGCGAAGAGCTGGTCGATCAGGGCGTAATCGGCGTTTACTACTCCCTGCAGCGACCCATGCAGGGTGGACAGATTGTTGGCGAAGCCGTTGACATCGGATACTACGGCTTCGATGTGCTGGGCATGAGCGGACAAGGCTCTTACGCCATAAACGGGCTATTTACCGAAACGGTAAATCCGGGCAACACGCGCTTTTCGTTCACGTGGAAGTGGTGCTACGACGGCGTTCACCGCGCCAACGACGCCATTGCCAACATACCCAACGCCCCGCTATCGGACGAAAAGAAGGGACGCCTGATTGCAGAGTGTAAAATTCTGCGCGCGTTCTTCTACTCCCGCCTCAACGAGCTGTTTGGCGGCAACGGGCTGGGCGTGCCCCTCTACACCGAGCCGGTATCGCCGTCTGAGTGCAACCGCGTCCAAACGCCCGAAGCCGACGTGTGGAAGCAGGTTATTGCCGACCTGACCGACGCCATCAGCGAGCCTGCCCTGCCCAACAACCAAATTCAGGGCGAAGGACGGGCAAGCAAGGGCGCAGCATACGCCCTGAGAGGCCGGACGTACCTGATTGCAAAAGACTACGAAAACGCCATTGCCGACTTTGCAAAGGTGGGCGAGTGCGGCTACAGCCTCTTTGCCCCCACCGGTACGGATGCAGACTACAAGCAGCTCTTTAAGGTAGCCAACGAGCGCTGCGAGGAGATGATACTTAGCGTACAGTACATTGAAGACCCCGCGGGGTACGGCTCGCGCCTGCAGAAATACTGCGCACCGTTTCAGGGCGGCGC
>JAIRMD010000043.1 GCA_031258915.1 Prevotellaceae bacterium | reverse complement strand
CTTACCGATACAATTCTGTTCCTCGGCTGGAGGGTGTCGTTCAGGAGGGCTACCATCACCTCGGGGATGCCAAACACCTTCTTGAACGCGAAGTCCGTTAGCAGGTTCATGTACACCTGTTCCTCCGCCTTGCCTGTAGCGTTGGCGTCCGGCTCGGCAGCCACCTGCTTTTGGTTAATGCGCTTGCCCATCTATGCCATGTTTTTTTGTTAATAGCAGCACGTTTACACCTGCAAAAATACATTTTTTCCCTAACTCGGCAAGCGCGGCGCAAAAAAAAGCTGCGCTACCGCGCTTTCAGGCAGCACAAAGCCATGCGGGATGCAGCCGCTTGAAGCGAAGCTCGATGCCGCCAAATGCACCCCATAGCAAGCGCTACAGCAGCCCGCTTTCGTATAAAATAATCAGCTGCTCGAGTATTTTGTCCTGCCCTTCGGCATCGAACTGCGTTTTGAGGCTTGAGTCAAAAAGCACGGCCACCGACTGCCAAAAAAACGCCGCAAACCCGCCCTTCAGCTCTTTTACGATTTGGTAGCCGGTGCGCCCGGTTTCCCTGTCCACCAGCTTTATCAGCATGCGCCCCTGCGAGATGGTCAGCTTGCGGAGCGGCTGCTCAAACTCCCGAAACAGCTCCTTCTCCACCTTCCTGATGTACGCTTTTTTTGCCCTGTCATCCTTCAGCAGGACAAATTCTGCGTCCATTTTGGCCAGCGTTTGCTTTGCCAGCTGGGCGTAGGGGTACACTTTTTTCATGTTGCGCGCCATGCGGGCATACTCTTGGTAGTACTTGCGCTCCTGCCGCGCATTTTTGAACTTGGGCTTAGCAAAGCAGTACACAGGCTGCAGGCGGACGTGCGGTATGGTATCGCCGTTTTCGTCAACCGCTATGTACGCCAGCGTAGGCCGGCTCTCGTCAGCCGCCGCCGCCGCCGCCGTGGCCGCAAAAAGGTACAGCAAAAAGCATGTAAAAAAAGTTTTCATAATCAACGTCCTTTGTGCAAAGCAACTTGCAAAAATAGGTAAAAGGCATGGTTTTCACAAAATTTTGTGTACCTTTATCGCTTCTTTTGAGTTAGGCCAATTGACATGAAAATATCAGACATACAGCACACTGTAAGGCATGAGCTGGAGAAATTTGAGCCGTTTTTCCGGCAGCAGCTGCAGTCGCCCGTACCGCTGCTCTCCTCCATAGCTAACCATATCTACCGAAATAAGGGTAAGCAGCTGCGCCCGCTGCTCGTTTTTTTGTCAGCCAAGCTCAACGGCGACATTTGCCAAAAAACGTACGCCGGAGCAACAATGCTGGAGCTGGTGCACACCGCTACCCTCATGCACGACGACGTTGTGGATGACGCCGATAGCAGGCGCGGCAGCTTGTCGGTTAAAGCCTTGTGGAATTCCAAAAAGGCGATTTTGGCGGCCGATTTTTTGCTGGCGCGCGCCACGCTGGTTGCGCTTGAGCACCAGAGCGTCGACTTCTTGAACATCGCCGCCAACACCATTCGCTGCATGAGCGAGGGCGAGCTGCAGCAGCTGGAGTGCGCCCGCAGGCTGAAGTGGTCGGAAGAGCAGTACTTTGACATTATCCAAAAAAAGACGGCATCGCTCATCCAGAGCTGCGCCCTGATTGGCGCCTACTCGGTAGGCGCTACGGGCGAGAGGTTAGCCGCTATGGGGCGCTACGGCGAGCCGCTGGGTGTTGCCTTTCAGCTGCGCGACGACGTGCTCGACTTCCACAGCAGCAGCAGTAGCCTCACGGGTAAGGCCTGCGGGAACGATATCCGCGAAAAAAAAATCACCCTGCCGCTGATATTTGCGCTGAGCAGGGTGGACAGGCAGGAGCAGAAAAAAGTACTTTCGCTGGTTGCCACCGCAAGCATCAGCAGCCGGAACGTGAAGCAGGTGGTGAGCTTTGTGGCCGAGCACGGAGGGCTGGAGCATACCGAAGCCGTTGTGCGCAGCTACAGCAGCAGCGCCAAGCGAGCGCTCGATATTTTTCCCGAATCGGACGCTAAGGCGGCGCTCCTGAACCTTGCCGACGTCGTGGCCGAGCGAAAAAAGTAAAGTAACCACAAATACGCTATGCAGCACAGAATGCTAACCGCTACCATCGCTTTTTTGCTCGCCGCTTCCTGCGCCGCGCGCCTGCCGGAGCGCCATCCGCAGCCGCCCGAAACCGAGAGGCTGCTTCGGGATTTGCGCAGCGAGGGCTGCTGCCCGCCGGGGTTTGCTCCGTCGCTCGAGGTGGCGCAGCGCTACCGGCTGCGCCGGCTGCCGCCGGACAGCAGCTACTGGGCAAGCGGATTTTTGAGCGTAGCTAAAAGCGTAAGGCCATCGGACGTTGCCAAGCTTGGAGCTGCGGTTGGCACGCAGATAGACACCTTGTGGACGGTGCACGTCCCGGTGCAGCACCTCCCGGCGCTGCTGAGCGCAGAAGGGGTGAAAACGTTTGAGTTGGGAAAAAAAGCAGCGCCGAAAGCCGTGCGGCGGAAATGAAGCGGGCAGGTGCGCGTAGTGGGTAATTTAATGCTACCTTTGTAGCCCCGTAAGACAGTTTTTTAATTTTCAATTCTTAGTTGGTAAGTGGCAGATACAAAAGATACAAGGCGCGAGGAGGCGTTAGCTGCTTTTTTCGACATGATGAATAGCAGCCTGCGTACCTTTACGAGCGGCGAGGTGAGCATTGCGCACAAGGCATTTTTGCTGGCCTATGAAGCCCACAAGGGTGTGCGCCGCAAGTCGGGAGAGGCATACATCATGCACCCTATTGCGGTGGCAAAAATCGTATCGCACGAGGTCGGGCTCGGCTACAAGTCCATAGCGGCTGCGCTGCTCCACGACGTGGTGGAGGATACCGACTATACCATTGACGATATTGAGGGAATGTTTGGCGAAAAAATTGCTTTTCTGGTCGATGGCCTCACGAAATTCGACAGCATTTTCGACAAAAGCGTTTCCATACAGGCCGAGAACTTCAAAAAAATGATGCTCGCCATGGCGGACGACATCCGCGTGGTGCTCATCAAGCTTGCCGATCGCCTGCACAACATGCGCACCTTAGGCTCAATGGCGCCCCAAAAGCAGGAAAAGATAGCCAGCGAAACCCTCTACCTCTACGCGCCGCTTGCCCACAGGCTGGGGCTTTACAACATCAAAACGGAGATGGAAGACCTGACCATGAAGTTCCAGTTCCCCAGAATATACGAGGAGCTGCAAAGCAAAATTGCCGCTACCGCCGAAGAGCGCGACGCCTACATCAAAACCTTTACCGAGCCTGTCGTGCAGCGCCTCAACGAGCACAGCATCGTGTACGACATTAGCGGGCGCATAAAATCTGTTTACTCCATCTGGCGAAAAATGGAAACCAAGCAGGTGTCGTTCGAGGAAATTTACGACCTGTTCGCCGTGCGCATCGTCTTCAAGCCCACGGCAGATATGGACGAGAAGCAGCAGTGCTGGCGCATATACTCGCTCGTTACCGACATCTACAAGCCTAACTACGAGCGCCTGCGCGACTGGATAAGCACGCCAAAGGACAACGGCTACGAGTCGCTCCACATCACCGTCATGGGCGCCTTTGGCCGGTGGGTAGAGCTGCAAATCCGCTCGGAGCGCATGAATGAAGTCGCCGAGCGCGGCTACGCAGCCCACTGGCGATACAAAAGCCAGCACGAAAGCCGGCAAAACGAAGTCAGCCCCTTCGACGCTGCGCTCGACAAGTGGCTGATGCGCCTCCGTGAAATGCTGGCAAACAGCGAAGAAAACGCAACGGAGTTCCTCGACCAGCTGAAGCTCAACCTCTTTGCCTCCGAAATTGCTGTTTACACCCCCAAGGGAAAGATGGTAAAGCTGCCAAAGCAATCGGCCGTCATTGACTTTGCCTACGAAATCCACACCGCCATTGGCAACAAAGCCATTGGCGCTAAGGTAAACCACAAGCTGGTGCCCCTCAGCTACGTGCTCAACAACGGCGACCAGGTAGAAATGCTCACCGCCGACAACCAAAAGCCGCAGGCCGAATGGCTGGCTTTTGCTACCACCTCGCGCGCGCGAAACCAGATAAAGATTGCGCTCAAGGCTGAGGTCAAGGAGTACTTTCAAAAGGGAAAGCAGGCGATAGAAGAAACCATCAGGAGCTTTGGGGCGCAGCCAAACGCCATGCTCTACAAGCGCATTACCGATGCCTACCGCGTCACCAACAAGCAGGAGTTGTTCAGCCAGGTGGGCGCCGGCATACTGCAGCTGAGCGAAGTAGAAAAAGTGCTGCGCAAGCAGCGCCGAAGCAAGTTCCTGCGCTACATGGAGCTGCAGCTGCTCGGCGCAGGGAAGCGCAAAAAAAGTTACGACGACCCAAGCCTGCAAGAGGCAGCGCAGCAGCCCATCAGCAAGCGCGCTTTCCTGCTCAAGGAAGGCACCGACCCCTCGAAGCTGGCCTACAGCATAGCCCCCTGCTGCAAGCCCATACCCGGCGATAGCGTCATAGGCTTCATTGAGGAAGAAAGCAAGGCGCTAATTCACAAAAAAATTTGCCCGGTTGCCATTCGGGAGGCCGCGCAGCACGGCGACAAAATCGTCAACGTCAAGTGGACGGAGCACAAGGGGATTTACTTTTTGGCGCGCGTAACCATCAGCGGAATTGACCGCATTGGGCTGCTGCGGGATGTGGTGAAAATCATTTCGGACGAAATGAACGTAAACATCCGCCACCTCAACGCCGAAAGCCACGACGGCTTGTTTGAAGACGAGCTTGACGTCTACGTCCACAGCACCACCGACCTCAACAACCTCATCGGCAAGCTGCAAAAGGTGGAGGGCGTGAAGGAGGTGAAAAGGATTTAGCTGCGAGCTAATGATTTAATCATGCTATACGATGCTATCTTTGGCTTACGGCCTTATTGAGCAGGAGGTCTATGGTTGCAAAAATAAGGTAAGCAAGGTTTTTGAAGAATTGTTGTTGCGCTTTGCGCTGCTAAGGTAGCCTTGTGAAGATAAGGTTGTGTAGCACAAAAAAGGGGGACGCTCCATGAGCAAAAATTTTTCTAAAATATTTTGCTTGCTGAAAAACTTTTTCATACCTTTGCCGCAAGTTGGTTTATCGAATTTATTCATAATGCATAGCAGCGCTCAAATATTCAAAAATTCAAGCATTCAAAAATTCAAAAATTCGGCGCAAGCCCAGTTGCTGAATTTTGAAGCGCTAAATGCGTACACACAAACACACACACACACACACACACACACACACACACACACACACACACACACACACATAGCGCAGTCGGTATAGCGACCGGCTACGGGCTGGATGACAGAAGGGTCGGAGTTTGAGTCCCCGTAGGTTCAAGAACTTTTTCTTCTCCAAGTCGTCCAGACCGGCTCTGGGGTCCACCCAACCTCCTATTCAATGAGTACCGGGGGCTTTGTCCCCGGGGCAAACCGGCTGGGACGTGAAGCTGACCGCTCACCTCCAGCTGGTGTTGAGGTCAAGAAAACGTGAATCTATACATCCACTCCCCCATACGCCTTCATGGCGAAGTGCTTAATTAGTTAAGCACAGGGACAACTTTACCTTACCTTTACCTCAGTACCTCGCAAGGAAATGAGATTTTAGGGCTTAACGACCGTGAAGATTCAGATTATTCTCACTCACTCACTCGTGGAGGTGACCCCTTCGTGAGGAGCCGCCGAATCTGAGTATAAGAATTGGCTTGCGCCAGCCAACTCTTAGTTCTTAACTCAAAAGTCCTTTCAGGACGTTCCACATGCTCCGACGGAGGGAAACTTGAGTTATTTATTCTTTTGCACTTGCAGGGCAAGAGGAGGACTCATTACCCTATTAAATTAAATAGCTTGTAATCAGCGATAATACTTGCTATATCATACAATTTACTACACTATCCAGCTATCATACTTGCTGTATCACCGCTACCCAATTTGAAATGCACCCCATTGCTTCTTACTTAGCAGATTTTGCCGTCGGTTTGGCAACTTTTGCCGATGGTTTAGCAGATTTCTTTGTCGGCTTAGCAGCTAC
>JAIRMD010000030.1 GCA_031258915.1 Prevotellaceae bacterium | reverse complement strand
GGCAGGGAGCTGTTTGAGCATGCCAACGCTCTTTTGGGATTTCGCATTACCGACCTCATGTTTGAGGGTCCGGACGAGCGCCTGAAGCAAACCAGCGTTACGCAGCCCGCCATTTTTTTGCACTCCGTCATTTTGGCAAAGTCGCGCGAGGATTTTTCGCCCGATATGGTTGCAGGCCACTCGCTGGGCGAATTTTCGGCGCTGGTGGCAGCCGGCGCCATGAGCTTCGAGGACGGGCTAACGCTGGTATCGCAGCGCGCGCAGGCTATGCAAAAGGCCTGCGAAAAAGCGCCTTCGGCTATGGCCGCCATACTCGGATTGGCCGATGAGGTGGTAGAAAAGATATGCGCCGAAATCGGCGAGGTGGTAGTGCCCGCCAACTACAACTGCCCCGGGCAGCTGGTTATTTCGGGCTCCACCAGGGGCGTGGAGCTCGCCTGCGAAAAGCTGACCGCCGCAGGCGCTAAGCGCACGCTAAAGCTCAACGTGGGCGGGGCATTCCACTCGCCGCTCATGGAGCCAGCCAGGGCGGAGCTTGAGGCCGCTATTGCAGCAACGCGCTTCTGCGCACCCTGCTGCCCCGTTTACCAAAACGTGGATGCCAAGCCGCAGGCAGCCCCCGAAGCCATAAAGAAAAACCTGATTGCACAGCTTACCGCTCCCGTGCGCTGGACGCAGACGGTGCAAAACATGCTGGCCGACGGCGCAACCCACTTCGTAGAGCTGGGGCCGGGCAAGGCGCTGCAAGGGCTGGTGAAGAATGTGAGCAAAGATGCGGCGGTGGAGAGCTTGAACTCATAGACCATACCCCCATGCGCTCCTCCCCTCCGGCAATACTGCTACCCGAATCGCTGCCGTGCGTTCAACCTGATGCCGGCGCGTTGAGCAACGGCATTGCGCTGCACACCGTTTGCACGGGGACGCAGGATGTGGTGCGCGTGTCGCTGGTGTTTGAGGCGGGGTCGCGCTTTCAGCAGCGGCTGCTAGTGGCGCGCGCTACGCTTGACCTCATGAGCGAGGGCACGAGGCGGTTCTCCGGTGCGCAGGTGGCCGAGAATTTTGACTTCCTTGGCTCCTCCTACGAGCCGCACCTCGGCAAGGATTTTGCCATGCTCACGGTGTATTCGCTCACGCGACACCTGCAAAAAACGCTGGGTACGCTGAGCGAGCTGGCGCTGCACCCCACCTTTCCGGAGGCCGAGCTGCGCACCTACTGCGCCAAGCATAAGCAGCGGCTGCGCATAAGCAAGGAGCAGGTAGCCTGCGTAGCGCGAGAGCGGCTGCAGGCGCTGCTGTACGGCCGCAGCCACCCCTACGGCGCCTACGCCGACCCGGAGCACTACGATGCGCTGCTGAGCGAATACCTGCACGAGTTTCATCGCAGCTTTTTCACAGCCAACCGCTGCTTTATCGTTGCAACGGGAAAGGTTGGCGAGCGCGAGCGGAGGATAATAGGCGATTTTTTTGAGCAACTTCCGCAGGCAGCGTCCGCCTGCCGCCCGGAGGCTGTTCCCCCGCCCGCAAAGCAGCCGGAGGCGGACATCGTGGTAGAAAAAAACGGCACTACGCAAAGCGCGCTGCGCGTTGGCAGGGTGCTGTTCGACAAGTCGCACCCCGACTTTGCCGCCGTGCACGTGCTCTCGGTCATCCTTGGCGGGTACTTCGGGTCGCGGCTCATGCGCAACATCCGCGAGGAAAAAGGGTACACCTACGGAGTTTTTGCCTCGCTGCTCAGCTACAGGCATAGCGGATACCTGAGCATTGGCACGGAGGTTGGCAAAGAGTTCGGCCGCGCCGCGCTGGGCGAAATCAGAAAAGAGCTGCAGCGGCTGTGCGACGAAAAAATTCCGGACAAGGAGCTCTCGCTGGTCAAAAGCTACCTGTGCGGCGAAATCATGCGCTCGCTCGACGGCCCGTGGGCGCTGGCCGAAAGCACCATAGAAGATTTGCAGCACGGGCTTGCGCAGCGCTACGCAAAAACCCTGTTCGATACGGTCAAAAGCGCCACGCCTGCGCAGCTGCAGCAGGTGGCGCAAAAATATTTCAACCCTCAAAGCATGGCAACCATTACCGTAGGATAAGCAATGCAAAAACGCTGTATGGCTACTGCTGCGCTGCTGCTGGGCTGCTGCTCGCTGCTTGCGCTAAGCAACGCCTCGCTTCGCTTCCGTGCGGCGGGGGTGGATGTTGCTGCGCAAAAGTACTACCTGCAATGGAGCGTCCCCAGCGTGAGCGACACGGCATACATCAAAGGCTTCCAAATACTTACGCTGAAAGAAGAAAAAGTAGACGGGGTGGTAAACGTCATAATGGATACGCTGGCAGAGGTGAGCAGCAACGTTACGCGCTTTGTTGATGAGGTTTCGCCATGCTGCACCCCGAACATATACACCATTCGCCTTATCCCCAAGGACGTATCCGACTACCCTCCGTTTCAGGCACCTTTTCGCACCATGCAGCTCGGCGAGCCAACGCTCGACAGCTGCGCCAACGCTATCAACCTGAGCTGGAGCCCCTACGAGCAGCTGGATCCCTACAACCTGACGACGCCAACGCCGCTCCCCTCCTTTGCCAGCGAGGTGCGCTACCACATCTGCGGGTACGCTGGCGGCAGCACGTTCATGCCCGACAGCGCAGTGTGGCTCGCCACAAGCGGCAGCGCAACCTCCTTTGCGCTGCCCGTAGCAAAAGAAAAGCAGCACCACCACCTCTACGTAGCAGCCGTGTACGGCAGCGATACGAGCTACTCCAGCCGCGCAAGCATTTTCGTGCCGCTGCCTGTCCGCCCGCAGCACATCACCATCGATTCGGTGGCTGGCGAAGGGCAAAGCGCTACGCTGCACTTTCGGATTGACCGGGCAACGGAGTACACCCGCTTTTGGGCAGAAAAATCAAGCGAAATAAGCGGCCCATACGCCCCCTTTGAGGAGTTTGACGGCAAGCAGCAGGCGAGCATTACCGACAACTCTTTGGGCAGCGGCTATGCGTTTTACCGCATATCGGCGGTGAACAGCTGCGCGCGCGCGGCCGCCTCCAGCCCTGCCGTTACCAACCTTGCGCCGGCTGTTCTGAGCGAACCTGCTGCCGGCGTGAGGTGGAACACGGTGGTGTGGTACGACGGCAGCAGCGGCAGTACGCGCACGGCGCACCGCTACGACGTTTACCGAACATCGCCGCCGCAGCTTGCAGGCTTTATCGCCAGCACCGAAAATACCTCCATCGACGAGGATTTTTCGCAATTCCCCGACTCCGCCGTTTGCTCAAACCGCGTATGCTACCGGGTAGAGGCTTTTGTGGACGACGACCGGCAGCAGCCTCTTGCCCGCGTGCGCTCGCCGGAGGCGTGCAACTTCGCCGCAGCTCAGGCCCTGATGCCTAACGCTATACAGCTGAGCAGCGAAGTAGTAAACCTCGCTACCGGAAAACGCCGCAGCATGTTTGAGCCCCTCTGCTCATGCGTGCAGGGCTACACGCTCTACATCTACGCGCCGGGCGGTACGCTCATCTACTCCGGCGCCGAAGCGTGGAGCGGGCGAGAAAAAAACAGCGGAAGCTTTGTCCCCGAAGGCAGCTACGTTTACCATATAAAGATTACCTTCGTAAATGGCGACCATACCGAAAAAACCGGAACGGTAACGGTGGTGCATTGACGGCTTCCGCTTTCCATACGCCTCCCATATTCTACTTAAATTGACATAATCTCTATTAACCGTGGGGTATACTCGCAATTTTTTTTTACCTTTGCAGCGAGTTTTTTAATTCTTTAATTATAATTTTTTTGATATGGTTTCGTACAAAGATTTAGGCCTTGTGAACTCAAGGGAGATTTTCAAGAGCGCCATGGCGGGCAAGTACGCTATCCCGGCCTTTAATTTTAACAACATGGAGCAGCTGCAGGCCATTGTTCAGGCGTGCGTCGAAGCAAAGTCGCCGGTCATTTTGCAGGTGTCGAGCGGCGCCCGCAAGTATGCCAACCAAACCCTGCTGCGCTACATGGCGCAAGGCGCGGTGGAGTACGCCAAGGAGCTGGGGGTAAACATCCCCATCGTGCTTCACCTCGACCACGGCGATACGTTTGAGCTCTGCAAAAGCTGCGTGGAGTATGGCTTTTCGAGCGTGATGATCGACGGCTCACACCTCCCCTACAGCGAAAACGTAGCGCTCACCGCAAAAGTGGTAGAGTACGCCCACAAGTACGACGTTACGGTGGAGGGCGAGCTTGGCGTGCTGGCCGGCGTAGAGGATGAGGTCGCGGCGGAGCATCATACCTACACCCAGCCCGAAGAGGTGGAGGACTTTTTGAAAAAAACCGGCGTTGATTCGCTGGCTATTTCTATCGGTACCTCGCACGGCGCCAACAAGTTCAAGCCCGAGCAGTGCGCGCGCAACGAGCAGGGCATACTTATTCCGCCGCCCTTGCGCTTCGACATTTTGGAGGAGGTGGAAAAGCGCATTCCGGGATTCCCCATTGTGCTGCACGGCGCCTCGAGCGTGCCGCAGGAGTTGGTGGCAATCGTCAACAAGTACGGCGGCGCCATGAAAGATGCCGTTGGCATTCCCGAAGAGCAGCTGCGCAGGGCGGCAACATCGGCGGTGTGCAAAATCAACATCGACAGCGACGGACGCATTGCCATGACTGCTGCCGTGCGCGAAGTATTTGCCACCAAACCCTCCGAGTTCGACCCCCGCAAGTACTTGGGGCCAGCGCGCGACAGGCTAAAGGAGCTCTACAAGCACAAAATTATAAGCGTGCTCGGAAGCAACAGCCGCGCATAGGGTAGGTACATGCCCCCTGCGCTGCGCTTTGCAGGCGAAGCAGCCGCCTCAAAAAAGGCTGCTCTCCCTGTTTTGAATCCAAGCTATGCTAACCATCAAAGACTGGGCGGAGGAAGACCGCCCGCGCGAGAAGCTGCTGCAAAAGGGTATTGCCGCCCTGAGCGACGCTGAGCTGCTGGCCATACTCATCGCTACCGGTACGCAAAACGAAACGGCGGTGGAGCTGGCTAAGTGCGTGCTTGCCCTCACCGGCAACAACCTCAACAAGCTGGGTAAGCTGAGCGTGAAAGACTTGCAGCAGCTCAAGGGCATTGGCGAGGCTAAGGCCATCAGCATTGTGGCGGCGCTGGAGCTGGGGCGGCGGCGCAAGCAGAGCGATACGCCGGAGAGTGCCACGTTCCATTGCAGCCGCGACATCGCTGACCACTTTGCCCCCATGCTGACCGACCTGCCGCACGAAGAGTTTTGGCTACTCATGCTCACCGCGAGGCTCACCATCATCGGCGCTCAGAAGGTAGCGCAAGGCGGCGTGGACAACACCGGGGTAGATATGCGCCTGCTCCTGAAGCCGTGCATCGAAAATTTAGCGTCGGTAGCAGCCGTTGTGCACAACCACCCCTCGGGCAACCTCAAACCCAGCGAGCAGGATAACGCGCTCACTCAAAGAATTAAGGAGGCTGCCGCGCTGATTGATGTCCGGCTGGCCGACCACATTGTTATCGCCGGCAGCAGCTACTTCAGCTACGCCGACGAGGGCTTGCTGTGAAAATCAAAGATATTAGCTATACTTAATGCTCAAAATCGCATTATATTTTTCTACACGTTGAGCTTTTGCCCAAAAAGTATTACCTTTGCAGCTCGCTGAAAAAAGTAAAGAACGGATAACAACTCTAAAGAATGAACATTGCAAGAGAAAATGTGGACGCGCTTAACGCGATGCTGACAGTGAAAGTAGAGAAAGCCGACTACGAAGGCAAAGTAGAAGCTACGCTTCGCGACTACCGCCGGAAAGCGCATGTGCCGGGGTTTCGCCCGGGCATGGTGCCCATGGGCCTGATAAAAAAGATGTACCAGAAGTCAATAACTGCCGACGAGGTACTTAAGCAGATGTCCGAGGGCATCAGCAGCTACATTAAGGAGAACCACCTGCACACCCTTGGCGATCCGCTGCCCAACGAAAAAACACAGCCTCTCGACTTTGATACGCAAACCGAGTTTGAGTTTATATACGATGTGGCCATAGCGCCCGAAGTGCAGCTGAGCATAAACAGCAACATCAAAATCCCCTACTACGACATCACCATTGCAGACGAGGAGCTGCAAAAGCGCATCGACGGCTACCAGAAACTCTACGGTAAAATGGTGGATTCGGAAAAAATAGAGAGGGATGACCTCGCGATAGTTGACCTCTCGCAAAGCAAGGAAAACGGGATAGCCGTAAAGGATGCCATGCTCTCGCTAAAGGTAATTCCCGATGCCGAGCAGCAGGCGCTGCTCGGCCTTTCCGTAGGCGAATCCGTAGAGGCGAATGTGCGCAAAATGCTCACCAACGACATTGACTGCGCGGCTTTTCTCAAAATTACAAAGGAGCAGCTGGCCGCCATTGACCCTATTTTTACGGTAACCGTCAAAAAAATTACGCATATAGAGCCGGCTGATGTCAATCAGGAGCTTTTTGACGCCATATACGGCAAAGATGTGATAACCTCCAAAGAGGCGTTCACCGACAGGGTAAAAAGCGAGCTTCGCAGCAGCTCTTCGAGCAAAAGCGAATACTGCTTTGCCGATGACGTTCGCGATACGCTGGTAAAAAGCGCCGCTTTGGAGCTGCCCGAAGCCTTCCTTAAACGTTGGCTACTGCAAACGTCCGACGGAAAGCTGGCGCAGGAGGAGCTGGACCATTCATTTTCGAGCTTTGCCGACGGGCTGCGCTGGCAGCTCATCAAAGAGCACATTCTGCGGCAGCAAAATCTTGAGGTGACGGAGGAAACCCTGCTGAACATTGCAAAAAAAACAGTGCTACAGCAGTTTGCCATGTATGGGATGGCCAGCGTCAATGAAGACCGCCTGACCGAATTTGCAAACAGCATGCTCAACCGCGCCGAAGATCGCAAGCGCATCACCGAGCGCGCCGCCGAAAATCTGGTGGTAGAGTACGTTCGCAGCAACGCTGCCGTTGAGCAAAAAAAGGTAAGCAACGAGCAGCTTGACGAAATTTTGAACCTGAAATCTGAAATTTTGAACCTGAAATCTGAAATCTAATGAGCGATTTTCAAAAGTTCGCGGTAAAGCGCGCTGGCATCAGCAGCATGACCCTGCACCGCTATAGCAGCATTTACGGCAGCTACATCAACCCCACCATTATCGAGGAGCGCCAGCTCAACGTAGCCAGCATGGACGTATTTTCGCGCCTGATGATGGAGCGCATCGTATTCCTTGGCGTTCCCATTGATGACGATGTTGCCAACATTATTCAGGCGCAGCTGCTCTTTCTCGACTCCAACAACGATTCGGGCAAGGACATCAGCTTGTACCTCAACACGCCGGGAGGCTCCGTTTCGTCCGGCTTGGGCATCTACGATACCATGCAGCTGATAAGCTCCGACGTGGGCACCATCTGCACCGGCATGTCCGCCTCTATGGGCGCTGTGCTGCTGTGCGCCGGCGCACCGGGCAAGCGCACCGCCCTACCCCACTCGCGCGTCATGCTCCACCAGCCGGCGGGCAGCGCCGAGGGGCAAGCCTCAGACATTGAGATTACCGCAAGGGAAATCTTAAAGCTCAAGCGCGAGCTCTACAGCATTATCGCCCAGCACTCCGGAAAGACTGTGGAGCAGATAGAGAAGGACAGCGACCGGGACTACTGGATGAGCGCCGCCGAGGCAAAGGAGTACGGCATCATCGACAATATTTTGACAAAAATGGAAAAGAAAAAGTAGAAAATGGCAGGACAAAAGCATTGCTCGTTTTGCGGACGATCGGAGCTTCAGGTGAAGCACCTTATACATGGCCATGGCCACGCTGCTATTTGTGATTTTTGCGTGCAGGAGGCTTCCGGAATGCTGAGCAGCATTGACCCCCCGAAAGCGCCAAGTAAAACATTCAACGCCCAAAAATTAGAGCTGCCAATGCCACAGGCAATAAAAATATTTCTCGACAAGTACGTCATTGGGCAAGATTCTGCCAAGAAATACCTCTCTGTAGCGATGTACAACCACTACAAGCGCATCCGGCAGAGCGGCGAGCAGCCCGGTGAGGTGGAGCTGGACAAATCGAACATTATCATGGTAGGCGAGACGGGCACCGGCAAAACGCTGCTGGCGCGCACCGTTGCGCGATTGCTGAAGGTGCCGTTTGCCATTGTTGACGCCACCGTGCTCACCGAGGCCGGCTACGTAGGCGAAGATGTGGAAGGTATCCTCACGCGCTTGCTTCAGGTGGCCGACTACAACGTCCCCGCCGCCGAAAAGGGCATTATTTTCATTGACGAAATAGACAAAATCTCGCGCAAGAGCGACAACCCTTCCATTACGCGCGACGTGTCGGGCGAAGGCGTGCAGCAGGCGCTGCTCAAGCTGCTCGAGGGCACGGTGGTGAACGTCCCGCCGCAGGGTGGCCGCAAGCACCCCGACCAAAAGATGATCCCCGTCAACACAAAGGACATTTTGTTCATCGCCGGAGGTGCCTTTGAGGGGATAGACAAAATCATAGCGCACCGCGTCAACACCAACATGATTGGCTTTGAGGCGGCAGAGCGGCGCAGCAGGGTGAACCGCAACAACCTCTTGAAGTACCTTGCCCCGGCAGACCTGCGCCGCTTTGGGCTAATCCCCGAAATTGTAGGCCGATTGCCGGTGATTACCCACCTTGAGCCGCTCAGCAGGGAGGCGCTACGCAGAATCCTCACCGAGCCAAAAAACGCCATTGTGAAGCAGTACGAAAAACTCTTCGAAATGGACGACATACAGCTCACCGTAGATGGCGACGTGCTGGACTACATTGTGGATAGAGCAATGGAGCATAAGCTTGGCGCGCGCGGGCTGCGTGCCGTTTGCGAAGAGCTCATGATAGATGCCATGTACGAGCTGCCCAACGAGGAGAAAACGCAGGAGAAAAAAGTAAGGAAGCTGCACATCTCCAAGGAGTACGCTCAAGAGAAGCTGTCGCAATCCTTTGATAGCAGGGCTGCGTAGCGCCCCGTCAATCCACCATCCCCAGCCCTTTTTAACGTCAGCCATGACTACCGCCGAGCGCTACCAGCATATCATCGAATGGTTTAAGGCCAACGTACCGGTGGCCGAGAGCGAGTTGCGCTACCGCAGCCCCTACGAGCTGCTGGTGGCCGTAATCCTGTCGGCGCAGTGCACCGACAAGCGCGTGAACATGGTTACGCCAGCGCTCTTCAAAGCGTTCCCCACGGCAAAAGAAATGGCGCAGGCCGAGGTTGGCGAAATCTACGAGCACATCAAATCCATCTCCTACCCCAACAGCAAGGCAAAGAACCTGAAGGGCACGGCGGAGATGCTGGTGAGCCGTTTCGGCAGCGTTGTCCCCGACGACGTGGACGAGCTGCAGCGCCTGCCCGGCGTAGGGCGCAAAACGGCCAACGTGGTTGCCAGCGTGGTGTACAACAAGCCCGCCATTGCCGTCGATACGCACGTTTTTCGCGTGGCAAAAAGGGTAGGGCTGGCATCTGCCGCCAGCAAAACACCGCTTGACGTAGAGCGGCAGCTTACCGCCCACATTGCACCGGCGCTGCGCCCTACTGCGCACCACTGGCTCATCCTGCACGGACGCTACATTTGCCTTGCGCGGCAGCCAAAATGCGAAGAGTGCGGGCTTACAAAATGGTGCAAATTTCGCAGAAAAAATTAGGAACTTCCATAAATTCTGCTATATTTGTAGCATAATTATTATGGATGGAGAGCATGTAATGGGTAAAATTACAATAGGATTATTTGGCTTTGGTAAGACAGGAAAAATTGTGGCGCAGGAAATTATGCAGGACAAGCAGGTTGAGCTTGCGTGGATTGTGCGCCGGACAAAATCGTCAAACCATAAGTACGCCAGCCGCTTGCTTGGGTTTGAGTTTGACTGCACCCCCATTTTTTCGGTTGATCAGGTTGGCGGAAGCTTTTTCAGCGCACACCACGTTGATATTATCATTGACTTTTCGGGCGCTTCGGGCTACAAAAGCTACGAGGCGGCACCGCGGCAGGGCATAAAAATTATCTCGGCCATATCCAAGCTGGAGCAAGCCGCCGTTGACGTGCTACGAGCCTACTCGGAGCACAGCGCTGTCCTCTACTCCCCCAACATTACGCTGGGCGTAAATTTTTTGCTCGTCGCCTCGCAGGTGCTGCAAAGCATCGCGCCCCACGCCGATATTGAGATCATTGAGGAGCATTTTCGCGATAAAAAAGGCATTTCGGGTACGGCGCTCAAAATTGCCAACATTCTTGGGCTGGAGAATACCCGGCACGTGAACTCTGTGCGCGTTGGAGGCATCGTAGGTAAGCACGAGGTGATTTTTGGCCTGCCCAACCAAACCATCCGCTTAGTGCACGAAAGCATCAGCAGGGGAGCATTTGGGCAGGGGGCGCTTTTTGCCGCAAAGTGGCTGCACGACAAGCCGCCGGG